>JALWFW010000303.1 GCA_027013865.1 Polyangiaceae bacterium
CTTCACTTCTGGTACCGTGGCCGTCTGCACGTACCGACATTCGCGTACATATGCACGCATGCACACGAGTACGCACATACGTACATAGCAACAGAGAGAGAGAGAGAGAGAGAGGAGACGTGCACCCGCAGGCCCACAAATAGAATTCCCCCGAAAGAGCATAGAATAACACGCTAATGAACTTTGCCTTTTACGACAATGGCTAACGAGTGAATGCCATGACTTGTGTTTTAAGCAATCAGACGGTTTCCTTCCGATGTCTTCTTGATTACGCGAATAGCAATATGTTCTTCGACGTTGGCGTATGAAATAGATCGTACAACGAATACAAGTGTTCATCCAAGTCGATCGGGATAAATACTGGTTCCGGATGAATAAACAACAGAACTCTGGGTGGTCTCCGGTGTCAAGCGGTATTTTGCATGGCTGCGGCCGTTTCTGTCAGCGGTTTGACGTCACTTACTCGCCTCCATTTTCGGCGGAAACTCAAAGCCTGCTGCGACAATACCGGATAACATGCACGCGCAAAACCGCGCAATATTGCAAGCTTTTTAGAACACTTTGGCTGCATGACGTTAGCAGGACGCTAGGCATTAGGCGTACCCGCCGGAACGAGCCGGCTTCTTGGCCAAGCTCGACGCGTGCCGTGGACGCAGTACAGATCGCGTATCAAAATGGCCGAATGCGTTCCGCACCCTTACGCAATGCGCACTCGGGGCTTGCCTTGTACTGTATCTGCGGATTATAACTATCAACGCGAGCGCGCCTAGCGACGACAACGACAACAACAACTAATAACTATCGCCATTCATAAAACACGAAGCTCATCAGTTATTCCACTACTTAGGGATGGGTTACTTGTCTAGTCGTTGCCCTCGCTGTATTGACACGTAACCTCAATCATCTCGAGGCCCTGATGGAGGAAGTCGGCTCATTACTGGGATACTGTTTTAAGAGCTGACGCAACTGTGCCACGGAACAGAGTTGGGCAAGCCGGAACAGACCAGGACGGAAGTGAGGTGGACTAGTTGACATGAAGGGGTTATGGGGGGGGGGGGTCAGTACCATAATTTGTTGCTACTAAAGCGTTCTAGTTTGGGTTTGTTTGTGTGTGTAATGTTGCAGTTAAGTATATTATGTACATTACATGTACATATTCATACACAGACCATGGATATTTAGTCTGTTGTGGACCCTACAATTCTGGCCTCTATCTCTCGTCATCATTGCATGAATATTTGGTCGATTTTTGGTTGAAGATCCCGGTCTTCCGATGCTAACTCACAGCATTACTTCCATAGGTACACAAAGCTGCTACTGTTACAGAACTTACTCGAGAAGACACTCCTTTGACTACTGTTAGATACATGCCAGATACATTCCATTCAGGTCTGCAGGCATTTTACATTATTGAAGGCCTTCCAAGGCGGCACTGGATGCCTTGTTGGCGCGAACATCTCACTGGATAATAACAAGCTCGGACAAGTTAATGGAGCGCCGTCGTCGACCTTGTAGCGTCGAAACGACAAGCGACAGGTTGTTTGTCTGACGTCGGTGGCACAGCTCGCGTAAAGGCCAAATATTTGTCGGTCGCCGTTCATTTATTGACTTCGCTCGCGCCAGCTCGTATCAAGTTTCCCGCCAACGCGAAGCTACAACGCAACAGCCAATTAAAACGATCTACCGGGGATGACGTATTGAAGTTGATGACGCACTAACGTCGCCGTTTTGCAGGGCGTCGAGTACGAAGCGGGGATTTGAAACGGGCAAAAACGGCGTTTCAGTGGTAAACAAACAGGCAGATAGGTTGGCCTAAGTTCGCAGTTCAGTGGGACAACAGACGGTGCTGCGACATCTCAGCGTGTTCGATGGAATAGACCTCGCCAGATGACGCCACCCTGCTGACTCCGACGCCTAAGATGGGCTGCCATGATGGAGCCGACTTCTGGCGTATGATGTGATCCGTTCGATCACGTGAGGAGGCGATTTGTTTGGTAAATGATCAATAATACTCGCGGCTAGAGACTATGGCCGCATCCAGGCGAGGCTGAACTGTGGCGAACGGCATTTTTCTTCTGTTTGTCTTGTTTGTTTTTAATTCGGCGCCAGTTGCCTAGAGACACAGCGTGCGGCCCGGGATTGGTGCGTAACGCAGTTCGGTTGTAATGTTGATGTCGGTTTGTCATTCACCTGGCAAATGGACGCCTGCGTCTTGCTGAATGGAAAGAAACTGCGCTTCTGACATACTGAATGTGGATGTTGTCTGTTCGGGCACAACTTTCTCTCGCTTTCTGTCACCCAGCGTGGGTGCGTGTGTGTGTGTGTGTGTGTGTGTGCATCCGTATGAGATTCGTACGCGTGTGTATGTCTGTGGATGGGTGC
>JALWFW010000304.1 GCA_027013865.1 Polyangiaceae bacterium
ACCGTAGGTGCTACTGGCTCGTCTTTTTCTTCTTCCTTGAGGACCGTTTCGGCTTCTTTGTCCTCCACCTGCTCTACAGGCTTTTGCTCTTCTTCCTCCTCGGGGATGTATTCTTCGATATTCTCCCTGTTTTGGAGGCCCCATACACCTATCTCATCCTGGGTTTTCGGATCTGGGAAGCGCTTGCGTTTCTTTTTGCTGCCGACAGTCACGCGCTGCTTTCTGGTACGCCGGAACTTGAATTCTTTCCTGGCGACTTCCTCAAAGCCTTTGCCTTTGTAGATGATGACTGTTACATACTTCCACTTGCCCTCTTTACGACCTTCGCCTCCGATGTAGATGGATACGGCCTGCTTCTTGGCCAGCTCGGCCAACTGGTCTTTCGTGGCTTCCTTCCACCATGTCTTCCATTCACTGGAATTCTCGACATCCTGGCCTTCATTGGCTGACAATTCTTTTTTGGTGACGTACTCGTACTTTTCCTCCACTTTCGGGAGAATGATGTAACGGATATAGTTTCTGACGGGCTTGTAGGCTTTTTTGTCGCCCTTGAAGTAAAGAATGACCACTTTTTTCTTCGCCTGTACAAGCGCAGGCATAAGCAGCCATGAGCCCATCAGAAAAGCAGCAGCACTAAAAACCTTGAATTGCCTCATGATTCGCCTCTTTTATGTGAGAGAACTCCTGTCATCGTCTGCCTACTTTGACACACAACCCAAGTACAAGTCAAGGTCACGTTGACGGTGCTTCACTCGATTCAGACGTATACCATGGCGACGGATGCTCATTCTTCCACTGCTCCCGGTACATATGTTATGTGAATATTGCCATTGACGTGTCTCACTCCTGCCACATCCAGGCGTATCTCACTGGCGTCATGGGCACCGATAGCATCCAGGTATAGCCTCACGGCTCTGATGAACCGGCTCTGTTTGGCTGCAGTCACCGTCTCTAAAGGGTCCATGTCGGTTTCAGTGCTTCGCACCTCCACGAATACCAGGAGTCCGTCCTTGAATGCCACAATGTCCAGTTCTCCTTGCCCTGGGAATGAAACGTTTCGTGCAAGGATGGAAAATCCCTGCCCTTCCAGAAAGCTGCATACGGCCTTCTCACCGTTCATACCAGTATCAGCACGGATATGGGAAGCATGCTTGTCGGACCTACAGGAAGCCTCACCGTGTTTCATGGGCAGATGTTCGGAAGTAAACGCAAAACGTTGCGTTCTTGGGGTAAGAAAAGAACCTAGACTAGTGCTCAGGGAATACCTGAATATTCCCGGTGTCCGGCCAGGGCATCAGCCGCAGCATCCCTCACCAGTGCATCCTTTGCCCGGGATAGTTCTTCAAGGCGCTGTCTGGCCCAGTCGTGAGGAATCATCCCCAGGAAGTGGACTGCTAAAAGCTTGGTCTCGATGAACCACGAGCGTGTCCTGCCCAGTAGGTAATCACGTGAAGACTCGTCTCCAAAGACCGCCAATATGGCGCTGGCCGGAATCCTGACGGAGTGGGGCGCCCAAAACGATGATGCAGCCTTACGGGCCGGTTCCAGGGCAGGTGTGTAGTCGAGTTTTATGAGAAGTTGGGCTACTTCGATGGAGCGTCTGCGGTCGCTGATGAATCCGGTGAGTCCGGCTCCTGACTCGTAGATATCGTTGCGTGCTGCAGCCACAAGGAATTCGTATTCAAGGGGTCCGGATGTATCCTTGGCAGCTTCGAGAAGCAGTTGGGCAAGGCTGCTGCATCTCAAATCCCCAGCTGCCGCAGCGATGGATGCCAGGACATTGGGATCTCGTTCCCTTTGAAATAGCTCGGCAAGCCACTTACATGCCTCCTGGGGGGCGTGTTCTGCCAGGCCTATGACACCGTTTTCCCTTACTTCAGGGAATTCGGAGTCCAAAAACGTCTTCATGTACTCAATCACTTCAGGATCCGTCCACCGGGTAAGTGCCCATGAGGCCAGGTGTCGTAGTCCTTCATGGTCACAGCGGCTCAGAGCCAGCAGCGAGTCTAGATGATCCTTCCACAGACCGTTGTTCACGACAGTCCAGATGTCCTGTTCCAGGATCACGTCATCTTTGGACCTGAACAGTTCAGCCATCGGTGCCGTCTCCTGTGGAATCGCGATCGTCCGTTCTGTCATGGGAGGCATTCCTGCGTGTCTGCTGCCTGCGACGTTTTGAGATGTCCTCCAGTCTGAACATGGCATCTTCGCCTTCTCCGAGATCGACCTTGATCTCGTTCTTGAGGAGGTGGACGTTCACTACCCGACCTTCTCCCCTTGGCGTGGTAACCTTGGACCCGACCCTGGGCATTTCCTTTCTGAGACGGTCGTATACCTCCATCTCGAAGGCGAGACAGCATTTCAGACGTCCACACAGCCCGGAGAGCTTGTGTGTGTTGAGTACCATGTTTTGAGCCTTGGCCATGCGTATGCTCACAGAGTCGAATTTGTCCAGATACCTGGTGCAGCACAGTATCTGCCCGCATGGACCCAGACCACCGATGGTCTTGGCCTCGTCCCGTACTCCCATCTGACGCAGCTCGATACGCATTGAGAATCTGGAGGCAAGCAGACGTACCAGTCTGCGGAAATCCACACGCTGCGGTGCGATGAAGTAAAGCATGAGCTTATCGCCGGTGTGAAGTACCTCTGCGTCGAAGAACTTCATGTTGAGGCCCAGCTCTCTGGCCTTCTCCCTGGCATAGGCCAGACCCTGGGCTGCAAGTTGGCGGTGCTGTTCCCATGAATGCAGGTCTTTTGGGGTCGCCTTGCGGAGTATTCTGTAAGATACGGCTTCTTTGGGTAGTTCCCCGGATATACGTCTGAAGTTGGAGACTACCTCTCCGATGAACTGGCCTTTTTCGGTTTCTATGACCACCCGGTCACCTGGAAGGAGCACCACGGATTCTCCGTGAAACATGTTGATGCGTGAGGGTATGCCCCATCTGACCTTTGCCAGTTGATACAGGGATGGCTCCTTTTCAGGCTGCCAGGTGCTGTCCATGTGAAGGTACAGATCGAAGCCAAATGGATCAGGGGACTGGGGTGATGTGAAGTATGATTCTATGGATGCCTCGGTGGGATCCGTGAGATCGTCCTCTTCGTCCACGTATCCGTAATCCACTACCTCAGTGGAACCCTCCATCGCATGGGAACCACGGATGGTGACTTCCACGAAGGAAGACTGTTCTTCCCCGGTCTTTCTTTTGCCTCCCTGTCTCTTGCCTCCTCTGCGTTGTCTTCCTCCACGTGACTTGGAGGACTTAGGTGACCTGGATTTGCGTTTTTTGCCGTCTTTTCTGTTATTTCTAGGGCCTTTGCCTGTTTTGTTCATGCTTTTCGAAGTTGCCATAATACCCGCTCCATGAGGAGACGACGGTTCGCGTTTATGCGCATGTGGGATATGGCCTCACCCAGTATCCGGTACCATTTGCCCGGTGCAGACAGCTGGTGTGCGCGGTTACGGGCTGCAGCCCAGTTCATCATCATGCGCAAAGCCTGCTCGAACGTGGAAGCATCGAGGGTCGCAGCCTCTTCGGACAGTGTTATTATGTCTGCCATCGAGCCGGATATCGCCGTTTTGGTCAGTCGGCTCACTAGGGAGTGCAGTTCTCCGTCTTCGAGCAGTCGCAGCATCGCCGAGATGCTTCCTTCGGTTAAGTGGTATGCGTCAGGCGGGAGCTTCACATCTGGTCTGAGACTGCTCATGATGGTGAAGAACTCATCTTCGGTGAGAGGACCGAATCTGTAGACATGGCATCTGGAGATGACAGGAGGAGGAAGTGTCTTCATGGTGGTGGTCACCAGGAAGAAGTATGTACCCTCCGGAGGTTCCTCAAGTGTCTTGAGGAGTGCATTGGCGGCCCGGACGTTCATCCTGTCAGCCGGATCCACGATGACACACAGTCCGTGACCGTGGTTTGGACCTGCCAGGAGTCTGTCCTCCAGTGCCCGTATCTGATCGATTACGATTTCCTTCTTCCCTTCGGGTGGGGTCAGCAGTATGACGTCTGGATGGCGTCCCTGTGCCGCTTTTTCACGCAGTGATGGAGAATCCTCGGGGCCGCATACCAGTTCGGACGCCACCCGGAGGGCCAGGGTCCGTTTACCCACTCCCTCGGGGCCGCTGAGCAGCACGGCATGAGGAAACTGCTGCCTATCTAAGGCTCTCCTTAGTGCTTGTACGTTCCTGGAGTGCCCCACCACCTGAGAGATGGGGCTCACATGCCGCTTACTATCAGCCATCTGTCCTTGTATTTCCTGAGAACTATCTTGTTGTAGTCAGCGAACCTGCTCCAGCGCTGTTCTCCCTTGACGTTTATCTGAAAGGAGGCATCGATATACACTTCCACCTCCACGTGTTTTTTGGATATCCAGTTTATCTTCCGGTACTGGATCTCGAACCTTATCCTCTTGATCTCAGGGAGACGTGCCCGTAACACTTGTACGAGGCCCTTGTATCCGTAGTCGTCCTTTGCCGTCGGAGTGCCGGCATGCTCGTAGTAGTCCGGATGAGCCATGGCCTCCAGGGAAGAGATGTCCTTGGTGATGACTGCATGCCTGTAACGTTCTATGATTTTTATGATTTCACGGTTTCGGGATTCATCGGGGATGCGTGTTCCTGGAATGAATTTTTGATGGGAACATGCTCCCAGTGTCATGAGCAAAAGAGCCGCCATGATGTAACGCGGTTTCATAAGTCGTCCTCCTTGCGGTAAACCAGAAGTCTCCAACCTTCCTCCTCCAGTGTATATTCCGGGGTGAGCCCGAAGGCTGCAGAGACCTCGTTGCTCTGAGGCCCCGGAATACCCGACAGAACCAGCCGTCCCCCCGGAGCGGTCCACGCTTCGAGGTGACGGGCCATATCTTTAAGCACGGGAGGGGATATGTTGGCAAGTACCAAATCGAATGTTTCTCCATCACGCGGATGGACCAGTTCCATGGTCACGCCGTTGCGTTCGCAGTTTAGGTGGGCTTCTTCTAGGGCCAGGGGATCTGTGTCCCATCCAGAGACCCGGGCCGAAGGATGAAGGAGTTTGACTGCGATTGCAAGGATGCCGCTACCAGTACCCATATCCAGGACTCTTGCCGGAGGTTCAGGCAGATTCTCTATGGCGCGCATACACAGACGGGTAGTGGGATGCAGGGCCGTACCGAAGGCCATGCCGGGATCCATGTGTATGACTATGTCTTGTGGTCCAGGCTCGTAATCCATCCACGAGGGAACTACCCTGAATCTGCCCACTTCGACGATGGTTAGATCCCGCTTCCACCACTGGGACCAGTCGCGGTCGGGCTCATCGTCCAAGGTTATGGCTGCCAGTATCTCGGACTGGTCCCGGTCTGCTGCCATGGACAGGGTTCTCACCAGGAGATCGAGAAACTCGTGTTCCCTGGGTTGTTCTATCCATGTGCTCACGCTGCTGTCTTCCTCCACTGTGCCTGATGCGCCGGTATTCATGAGTATGGTGGCTATGTCTTCTGCAGTAAGTCCGGTTTTCTCCGTGGATACAGTTATCTTTTTCCAGTTCATGATTCATTCCTTGCCACCAGCCATGCCAGTGCCATGCTGAGGAGATACATGATCACTAGGGGAATGGCCATCATAACCTGGGTTATGACGTCCGGCGGGGTGAGTATGGCAGCCACTATAAATGATAACACTATGAAATATTTGAAGAATTTCATAAGTCCTCTGGGAGTGGTCAAACCTATTTTGGCTGCGAAGAGTATGATGATGGGTAGCTCGAACACCACTCCGAAAGACAGGAGCAGGTTGGTCATGAGTTTGAGGTATTCCCCCATCATTATGGTGGGACGTATGACTACCAGTGGACCTGTGTGGATGTCGAATCCGAAGGCCCTGTGAAGAGCAGTGGAGATTGCCGGTGTCATGGTGGACATTGCCCCCCCTTGGTATGCATAGCCCATGAGGAACTTGAAACCATACGGGAACACGGCGTAGTAACCGAAAGCCACGCCTCCGGCGAAAAGGAGGGCTGCGGCAGCGCTGGTGCCCATGAGAAGGGCACGTTCACGTCTGTATAGGGCAGGAGCCACGAATGCCCAGACGTTGTAGAAGATTCCGGGAACTGCGAATACCAGACCGGCCTTGAGTGAAAGTTTGAGATAGGTGAAGAAAGGCTCCACCGGGTTGGTGAAATGAAGTTGGGGTTCGTCTGCCACGGCCTTGGCCATGGGAGCCAGCAGCCAGCGGAGTATCTCGGTGCGCAGCACATAGGCCAGGGTGAATCCTGCGGTGATACTAACCAGTATCATCCATATTCTATATCTGAGTTCGCGGATGTGCTCTCTCAGAGGTCTTGGAGGGTCCTGATATTCCATCGCCTGAGGATTACATCATCATGGGCTTGACTTCGAAGGCATCCACAGCTGCACGGACTTTGGCCACTATGCGTTCTTTGTCCCATGGAACCACCACGAAGTCCACTGCACCGGATTTCAGGGCTGAGATGACTGCACTTTTGGTTGGACGGTGGGAGAAAGCTACCACAGGAATACGTGAAGAACGCGTGATGGCCTTTATCCACTTGGTGACGGATATTCCACCCGGGCTTTCACTCTGTATGTCGAGCAGGACGAGGACGATGCGTTCCTTTGACAGCACTTCCCTGGCTGAGCCGATATCGGGCGCCCTGAAGACCCTGAAATCGTCTTTTACGTAATATTCCATGTCTAGATCTTCGGAAGGGGCCGAGCCCTGGACCAAGAGCACTCCCGGTTTGCTGGTGTCACCAGAGTTTTCCTCATGTACATCTTCTTGCTGCTGGGGCTGCAGTTCGGCACCCCAGACGTCGGTCACGGTGTCTGCATCCAGGAACAGGAAGAAGTCGCCATCATATCGGCCACTGATAGATAGACTGGTACTGTAGTAGATGCCTTCCAAAGACGGGTCGGCATCACCGGCATCCTTGAGTTCGCGGATTTTTATGCGTGATTCGAAGGAGTCGTTTTGTTGATGGATGAAGTCGTCGGCATTACCGGCTATGATGTTGCCGATTTCGAAGAGGACCTCGCGGTCTTCTTCGGTGAGCTCATCCCCCTCGAGTTTTTCTTTTATGGTGGCTTCAGGCATCATCATCATGAGTGAAGACAGGACGATGCCCAGGTTTCTGCTGAGTCCTATGATGAAATTGTAGCGTTCGTCGTCTCCGGCTATCATGAGAAGACAGTCTTTTGCCGGAGCCGCCTGCCCGAGGGAACCTTGTTTGGCATTGGGATCTCCAAAGATGAATTCCTCGGGCTCCACGTTGATTACCAGGGGAATCCCCTCCTGCAGCAG
>JALWFW010000305.1 GCA_027013865.1 Polyangiaceae bacterium
CCGTCCCTGTTCCAGGTGATCTCCCGAAGCACCCTTGGCAGGAACTTGCGGTCCTCGGGAGCAAATTTACTTGTGATTTCCCGGCGCGTAAGGACACGCCAGGTAGCCGGAGGCACCCTTGAAAGTCCAAGAAGACGGTTCAGTCTGTAAGCGGCGATCTCATGACGTGGAGTGGTGCTGTATATGTGAATCTGATCCGGCTTGAAGGCTGCCTCTCCGCCATCCTGGAATATCAGGTGCAGAGATATCGTGGATCCTCCTCTGTTGAACCGAATCTGTTTTATGGGAGCCGAATGAATGTATTCGAGAAGCTCTTCGTCACTGCGGCCCTGCCAGTATCCCGGTGTCTCTTGGCGGCACCAAGGAAAAGACTCCACCCTGGGCGATGTACGGTCACCCGTCGAGTAGAGCACAGTCAGAACCACGACCGTTTGGAACCACATAAGCGCACCTTATACTACACAAAACTACATGCAAAATTAGCACGCATTTAGATGCATCAAAACACGCCTTCTTGTATTATTTAATTATTTCAAATAGTTATCAGCGAACAGCCGTTGGAAGTTCTTCTTCGGGAGTAGGCAAGTCTGAACCGCCAGGACCTCCCGATGGACTCATTTTATCAAGATAGTCGTCCCATTCGGATGACAGATACACACCGAGAAGTTCCCTGGCTCTGGGAACTATGTAATAGCACTGCAGTGCAGAAAACCTGGATCCGTCTATGGCCGACGAGATGAACTGCATGGCCTTCATGGTGGATGCAAAGTCACCCGATGCCAGAAGTCCCATCCTGTCGAGGGCCTTCTCCATACCCAGTATATGACGCCTGAAATCAAGGGACGACAGTTCTTCATCGGCTGAAAGAAGGATGCGTTTCAGGGCCTTACGCTGCCTGCGGTCCAGCGACTCGACTATCTTGGACAGGGATTCACTCCAGGTATTGGCTGGTCTACGAAGCTCGTTGAGAGTATTGAGAAGAGAGCGCATTTCCCTGATACTCAAAGAGAAAAGCAGTCCATAGTAACTTTTGGAGGACTCTACTGCCCTGGCCAGCACGAAGCGTATGGCAGGGAGAGGAAGATCGAATAGTCCTGGATCCACCAGGAATCTGGGAGGATCCCCGGGCAGGACCATAACCCTGCCGGCCACGGGAGTACCAACCCATAGCTCTCCCTCAAACTTGAAAAGGCGAATCATCTCTTCCCATACGATGAGCTCAGTCTGTCCTGCAGGACGGGCGACATCCGGAAGTGGCGGTGAATAGATGGCCTCGAGAACGTCCTTGAGTGTCACCCACAACTGAGCTTCGAGACCGGTGGGATCGTAGGTACCGATGGCCAGGCGGAGCTGCTCGTTGGCCAATGCTCCCGACGGTGGAAGAGTCGGCACGATGCTGTGATCCTCCTCCCTGAGCAGAGCGATTGTCTCACGTACGCGCTTCCACCTTGGAGAACCGGATGGAAGCACATGCATATAGCGCCGAAGCACGTCTATGTCGTCAGGAGAGACCTTCACCAGTCTTTCCAGTATGAACTCCATCTCATCACTGGAAGGCTCTGATGTCATGATGTCCTTCACGTCCACGAGAAGGCGCAAAGCCGACTCTAGAACATGGTCGGGAGGAGGAGGGAAGTCATTTGTCAGGGAACGAAGCCAGGCCTCGGCATCGATGGGTCTGCCTGCCCAAACCTCCATCACAGCCTGAGCCAGTACACACTCCGAAGACTCACACCCTCCGAGTACCGAAAAAGCATTCTCGTAATTGCCCATACGGGCATGAATGTACGCTATGTGAAGCAGTACATAGATATCCTCAGGATCGATATCACCTGCATCTCCGAGGAATGCCAGGGCCTCCTCATCCCTGCCAAGAGCATGACTGGCAAGCCCCATGTAGAACAGAACATTGAATTTGTCTCTGGAAGACAGACCTGGCGTTCCGATGAGCCTCTCGCCAATGGCCATGACCTCCCGGGGCAGGCCCTGTGAAAGCAGAATCCTACACAGTGCCATGAGCAACTGGGTGTTGTTGGGCAGCTTGGCAAGGGTGCTGCGAAGTACCCTCACTGCCTCCCTGGGCATGTCTAGAGGCCCATTCAGGTAGTCAGACATGAGGACGTAGGTGGATACGTTATCGTCCTCGGGAGGACAGGTGTCCCTAAAATTGCTCCATAAAGACCGGATCTCATCCATGCGATTCATGTCCAGCAGTAGCCGGGCATAATACCTGTACACCGCAGGAAGGCACGGACACATCTCATGGGCTTCACGGTATCTGGACAGAGCCTCTTCTATGCGCCCTTCGGCCAGGGCCATGTTGCCCCGGGCCAGTTTTACCAGGGCTATACCTTCCTTTGGTCCTTTGGATATGTAAATCTCCTCGCATTCATCGAGAAGTGGTGAGATATAGACTCCATCATCCATGGAGAGGCTGAGCTCCACCAGTTCTTCCATGGGATCCAAAAGCTGGGGATAAAGCTGGATGGCGTTCATGAATGCCTCTGCGGCATCCATGGTTTCCTTCTGGTAGAGAAAGGCCTTGCCCCGCATCATGTGAAGACGGGCACGTTCCTCGGGAAGGCCTTCCCTGAGGGCATGACGGTCCAGTGAGGATACGAGCTCCACCCCCTTGTCCCATTCCTCCAGCTCCGAATACATCTCGAACAGTGCCTTTATGACCGCACGTGACGAGGGATTCAGTTTGCGGGCGGCCTCATAGAAACGTTCGGCCTTGGAATAATCGGAGAAATGCTCTTTCCATATATTGCCTATCTGCACGTATATGCCGGCTTTCTCCTTTGGATCCTCCCATACTGATGCCTCCAGCTCCAGGGTCTTAAGGACATGCTCCCAGTCTTCCCGGCGCTTGTATATCTCTCGCATTCCATGGAGTGCAGGCAGGGAATGCTTGGATACCTTCCAAGCCTTGCGGTAATAGGCCAAAGCATCATCCTCCCTGCCAAACTGGGCCTCGAGTATGGAACCGTACTTGAAATAAAGATTGGCCAACTGATTGGGATCTTCCGTAAGGGCGATCATGTGCTGGGTGACGTCGAGGAGATCCTCCCATGACTCCATGGTTTCATATATCCGGGAGAGTGATTCCAGGGCCTTACGGTTCTTGTCGTCAAGTTCCATAACTTTCAGATAGTTCCGCACCGCCTCCTGGACGTCACCGGTTATCTCCTCGTGAATCTTGGCGGCCTTCAGCAGCAGATCCATCTTTTCGGTCCGGTCTTCCACGAAGTGGGTCTCGATGGTGAGTATCCTGGCCAGCAGTCCCCCTTCTCGCTCGGACTCGTACTTGCCACGCAGCTGGGCGATCTCATCTCTGAGGGGACTGAACCACTCAGGCTCGGGATCAGGCATGTCGAGCATGACTTCCAGCCACGGGAAACCAGAACCATCGCTCTTGGGAACACGGCCGCCCGTGAGGAAATACTCTTTAAGGAACTCGGCTCCCTGACGCCGCTTGCCCAGCTCTATGAAAAGCCTGGAACAGTAAAGGGGAAATCCCCTGGAAACCTCCTTGGAGGGCAACTGGGCATTGACACTGTGTAGCATCTTGAGCCCTTCCTCCCAGCGCTCTGCCATCAGCAGTAGGAGAGCCTCCAGAAAATCCACCACCACGGAGTCGTAGCGAAGCTTTTGCTGCAGTAATTGCAGGGCATTGTCTGCACTGTGCTCCATGACTTCCAGCACTTCCTTGAGGGCCACACAGGCCGAGGAAGCGCACCGTTTCTCATCGGATGCCTTCACCTGTGCAAGAAATGACAGTATGCCTGAGAGATATGAATCTTCTCCCGTGGCCATGGCAAGGAGCTGTTCCGTGGCCCGTGAGTGCAGGTACAGATAAAACAGGTATCGCCTGGCCAGGAAAGCCTCCACGTCCTTTTCGATGGCAAGCATGAGGAGTTCCTCTCCATCGTGCACTTTACCGTTCTCGAAGGCCAGGATCCCGGCTCTCAAAGCAAACGCACCCTTCAGGGCATCACTGCGTACCGCACCGGCGAGCTCCCGGTATATCTTCATGAGAGCACGGTCTTCACCCTTCTGGGCCGCAATGTTCAAAGCCGTCATGAGTGCAGCCAGCCTGCCCCACCGGTCCTTCTTGGCCAGAGTCATCATCGTCTCCATGGTTTCATCCGACGGGCTGTGCACATGCTTGAGGAATTCCAGGGCTGCCAGCAGGTATTTCTCTCCATTGGCAGCGTATGTCTCCTTCTCCTGGGGAAGAAAATCCATCTGACGGCCTAGACGTGCCGAGTATTCCCTGGCCAAGATCAATTCAAAGGCAGACCTGCCTGATATGTATTCGAGAGCTTCCTCGAAATCCCCCAGTTTGTCTCCCTGAATCAAAGCCTTACGCAGTCGCGAACCAGGTACTCCGCCTTTCGCGAGATGGGATACTAGAGCATTGTGATCCCCCTTGAGCATGAGGAACCATGCCATGTCCTCTGCGGACAGCCGGATCTCCACCCTGCTCATGAATTCTTCTACCAGCTCATGGTCGGGATACAGGTACAGCCATACCTTGAGCCACTTGTCCGCCTCCACTTGCGGCATCGAGTAGGATAGACGGGCCCTGAAAAGCATGGACAGTTCTTCTGGCCTGGATTCCTTGAGACCCGCCTCCAGGACCAGCAGACCTGCCTCAGATATTCGGGCATCCCCGAGTATTCTCAAGGCTGCACGTCCGTTGTCCAGCATCACCAGGGCCAAAGATGCCCCCAGATACCTGTCCACTGCGGATCTGTGCCTCGTATCTACAGCAAGGGCTTCGAGAAAATACTCCAGGGCGTCATATACTATACCTGCACTCATACGTTAACTTTTAGAACAATGCTCTTTGCATAACAAGTATTTACACCGACTGTGGCCAGGTCGCCACGTTTCAGGTCACATCCATAAGAAGAAAAGCGCACGGGATACATGCGAATGTCTGGAGCGAGAGTCATAGGATTTCCATGTTTTTTTTACCTCCACGCAGCAGGAATTAACTTGAGTGCATGAAACTGTCCCTGCCGTCACCCACCAGATACGGATATCTGATAATTGGAGCCGTGACCTGCCTTACCGTTTTGGGTCTGGTAATGATATACAGTGTCACGGGAGTACGAATCATAACCTACCATTACAAAGATCTGCTCTTCTCCCTGAAATCCGGGGCCATGCGTTCTTCCTCCATGCCTGTTCCGGACACTATGCGTTATCTGCGGCACCAGTTCGTATACCTGGCTGGAGCACTGCTGGGCGGCCTCGTCATGACCCGTATCGATCTGGCTCGACTGAGGCCATTCGTCCGAATCCTATTCATTTTCATGACGATGCTGCTCCTTGCGGTGTTCGCCTTCCCGGCAATCAAGGGCGCTCACCGGTGGATCCCTGCAGGATTCATGAACATTCAGCCCACGGAGCTCCTCAAACCTTTCCTCGTATTCGTGTCTGCGCACTATCTGGCCAAGGTGGAAGAAGGAGAATACTCTGGACCCAGGGGTTATGGCTCCCTGGGAATAATGGCGGTGCTATCCGTGATTCTCGTTCTGGCCCAGCCGGATCTGGGCAACACCATACTCGTGGTCTTCCTGATGACCGCCATGCTCATGGTTCACGGGATTTCATTCAAATACGTGGGTATTCTCGGCCTGATATCCGGTCCAATAGTTCTGTGGGCCTTTTTGGGGACGTGGCGTTTCAACAAACGAATTCTGCCCTACCTGTTCCCGGAACGCTTCCTGCGAGCCTGGGATCAGCCAAAACGTTCCCTGGAAGCCCTGGGTTCAGGCGGTCTTTCGGGTATGGGCCTGGGTTCCGGTCCCTACAAGATGGGATACCTGGCCGAAGCCCACACCGACTACATCGCCTCCATGATAGGCCAGGAGCTCGGTTTTCTGGGCATCATGCTCATCCTGATAGCCTTTGGAGTCATCCTCTATGCATCCGTCCGCATTGCCCTAAGATGGCGACAGCGCGACCGTTTCCGCTTTCACATGGCATTGGGGCTTGGTCTTCTGCTCACTCTTCAGGCAATCGTGAACCTGTCGGTGGTAACCTATCTCATCCCCTCCAAGGGGCTCACCCTTCCCTTCGTGAGTTACGGCGGAAGTTCTCTGCTGTCGTCATTCCTTGTGGCAGGTGCCCTCGTGGGTCTCGACAGCTCAGGACATGAAAAAGAGTACTCCGTAGACAATCCCATACGCTCCCAAACTAAGCCAATCCAAACGCACCATCAACAAGTAACTCAATAATTACACATAGTTACGTATCGTAAACTTAAATACGGGAAACCTGTGAACCACGGTTTTCGGTGTCTGGGGGTGATATGCATCCCGAAAGGACTCACAGGTGTAGGCACATGAGCCTGAGTCTGAGATAGGCAACGGAGAAGATCCTGGGGGACGGTAGATGCTCACACAGCCCTTTCATGTTGTGCGTGCGGAAGCATGCCCAAGCAGCCTCGTCCCTGACTTCGGGACGGGAACGCCCAAAGGCCGACAGCATGAACATGGGGCCGGCACCATGACCGAGCAATATGCGTAGAATGCGGCGCTGCAAAATCACGGGCCCCGTGGAATAGGCCTTCATCAGACACGAGAGCGACCCCTTGCACTGCTCGATTGTGCGTGAATGGCGTTTCAACTCGTTCTGCCTGGAGGCGATCCACGCCATGACGGCATGACGACGCCTGGCTTCGGCCCTGTCAGACCATGGACGCAACGCGAACTCAGGATCTTCGGAAGCACCCTGGGGAATGGGGGGCGTTGCAGTAATCTCAGACGCGTCAACAGCATAGACAGGCTTACATGAAGTTGACTCCGATAAAGGCATCTGTCCTTTACACGTGCTGCCCGTGCATTGCAACCTACTGGAATTATTTAACTTTTTAGCAGCATAACAAGCGCCTGCTACCCAGGCCTGCTCCATTATGGACTCTCTGAGCCGTTCCGTTGGAAGAGCGCACCGCCCGTCTTTTTCGCACCCGTCGAGCTCCAGCATTCCGTCGGCAAAGGGCTGCCACAAGGACGCCGTCTTCTCCCAACGTTCCGTATCCTTATCAGTGGAGTTCCAAAGTTCGACAATCTTACTGCCCACTGTACCGTCTGCCAGGGCCTCACGAAGAGCCTGCTCCCGGATGGTCGAGAAAAAGGAAGAGTCCGTGGCCCATGAATCTGCGGCTGTCATGGCTTTGGCAAGGGCTCCCAGTACATCAGGCCCTGAAAATCTGGACAGGGCAATGGCTGATGCCATGGCAATGCGTGCATCATGCCCGAAGGACAGGCCGGCCTTCATGTCTTCGGTGCCAAGATTTAGGTATGACAGCTCGTCCAAGACGGTCTGCCTTATGGAGACGTCTCCGTCATAACCCTCTATGTCGTGGAGCTGGGAAGGCGTACCAACCGCCCCAGCATGCTTGCGTATAGGCTGACCAGTTCGGCTGAGGAAGTGCAGGTGCGCCTCCTTCCACCTGTGCGACAATGCCTGCACCGAATAACGGCGGCGCAGAACCTTCACGAGGATGTCCCCGGCGCGCATCATTCCCAAGAGCCTCACCATCGTGTTCTCGATAAGTCCGCTGGTTCCCCATCCTTCGGCTCTGGCCCGACAATACGTGTCAGCCAAAAATTCCGGGGGAGCTAAACGCCCTGAAACGTAGTCACGACCATGAAGGGCACTGTGTTCGGCCACCCGAAGAACCATGTCCCGAGCCTTACCCCTGGAAGAGGCAAGTACGGCCATCACCAAAGGTCCCCAGGACACACCCTGCCTCGTGGAAAAAAGCCCTGGAAACAGCCGCACGACACTGCCGGGATCACTCAGGCCCATGGACACTAGGGAATCTAGTGCAGCAAGAGCGGTGCCGGGGGAGGCCTCCTGGAAGAAAAGTTCCACCAGCAGACCCTCTGCGTCCTTGCCTAGGACCGGGGCGACATGGGCGAGATGAGCCCTGACTGTACCGTCGGGATCCGCCAGATTCAGTGGAGACGCCATGATTCGACGGAATACCCTAAGAAGCTCCTTTCTGCTGAAAAGGTTATCTCGTGTACCGGACACGAGCACATCCAGGAGACGCACGGCAGCGGGATCGTCACGGGAAGGCACGTAATCACGCCCTCCATAACCCATGAGCCAGCGCGATGCCGCATGCAGGGCCGAAGCATCTTCAGAAGAGAGCATCCGGGCGGCGGTCATGGGCATACACACCCTGAAATGATCTAGGAGGTAAACTGCCTCAGATGCGCTGGCCTGACCACTGTTCCATGCCTGCCTGACGGCCTGGCAGTCACGGGAGGCGATGGCTTCCTCCAAAGTGGCATCACGACGGTGTTCAGAGCAACCCGGCAATATCGCAGCAAAGAGGGCTATCAAAAACACCAATAAAATCAATCGGTTAGATACCATTGGTTACCCCTGCACGTTTCCATATCCAGTAACCTGCCAGAACATACAGTATGAATCCTGCAGTCCGGGTCACGATAGCCGGACCATCGGAGTAGGTGAAGGTGACACCGAAAATCCATGCCGTTGCAAAGGTCCAAGTTTCCAGAAGAACCCCGGTTCCCAACACTGCCAGCTTCCATCCGATGGCAGCGAAACGCACGAGGAGGTACACAGAGATGAGCACAGAAACGAACGTTCCCAGCTCCAGAGCCAGAGGAACGGCCAACCACCGGCGTATCCAGTCAGGCATGTGCGGAACCATGACCACCATGGCAGCCCCCACCAGTCCATCCAGGAATATCTTAAGGAAATAAGAGAAAAAACTGGCCATGAACACCCGTCCGACGGCACGGGACGTTCTGCGCATACTGACTTTGTCAAAGTGCATGGTCATCCTCCTGCCGGCCGGTTGACTGTCCGGGCATGTCATAACGTATCTCCACGAGGCACAGTCCCCTTGCCGGAGCAGTCTGTCCGGCCTGTGTCCTGTCCCGTACCTCGATAAGGCGGGGTATCCACTGGTGAGGCCTGCGGCCTAGACCCACATCCACTAGCGTTCCCACCATGATCCTGACCATGTTCTTTAGAAAGGCCGTGCCTGTGACCGAAATCTTCACCGTATCGCCGGCGCGTACGACACGACACGACTTCATGGTGCGTACGGTGGTCTGCCGGTCACAGTCAGCCGCCTGGAAGGACTTGAAATCATGTGTACCCACGAGAAGACGGGCAGCCCTGTCCATGGCCCCGATATCCAGGGGTCTGTATATCTGCCAGTGGTAGCGTGCGGTCAGGGGATCGGGCACCACCCGGTTCAGTATGGTGTACTCGTAGGTCTTGTCGATGGTGCGCCTGGGATTGAAGTCCTCGGGCACATACGTTACCCCCACCACTGCCACGTCATCGGGAAGCAGGGCGTTGAGCCCCCTGAGATACGCCTTTTCCGGCAGGTCGTGTGGAGACACGAAAAAAACCCGCTGGCCGGCGGCATGGACCCCGGAATCGGTTCTGGATGCGCCCTTTACCCTGATGAAGGTGCCCTCCAGCTTTTCGAGGGCCGTCTCGATGACCTCCTGGACGGTAAGGGCGTTGTCCTGGAACTGAAACCCCGCGTAGTCCGTTCCGTCATAGGCTACGGTGAGGAGAACACCTCCCATGATCAGTACTCCATGGCGAGTCCGAAGAACCAATGATCGTCACTGAGTATCAGGGTTCCGTCACTGCCAAAGCCGTCCAAGACCATGTGGTTGTACTCGGCAAACACGTAAGTATGGTTTATACCCCACTCGTGATCCATCGTACGTGCCGATTCCGGCTCGAACACGTCCAGAAGCAGCGACAGACCCAGGGCGGCCTCCCATCCCGAAGTGGCCCCCCTTGCGCTGCCCGAACCATCCCCCCAGTCGGCGACGCTCCCGTCACTGTCGGTTATCCACCACGGAGCATAGAGAAGACCGGCTCGGACGTACGGCACGAGAGGAAGGCCCCACCACGTGTAAAACATGTCCATACGGTACGAGACACGCAGGGCAGCAGGCATGACCCACAGACCAGTCTCGTCCTCGGATTTCGAACCGTCATCGGCCAGGGCATTGCCCGAGGCGTGGAAGAAGCCCAGCCCCACCCCTCCATAAAGGGAACCGAAACCAGTAAGCAGACGGTATTCGAAGGAAATCCTGTAGGCAGGTCTGCCGGAATCACCGAATATGTCGGCATAGGGGGTGGCCGAGCCTCCAAACTCGTCGTCTATACCCGGGTAGTAACTGCCGGCCTTTACCTCGGTGTACCAGGATATGGGGGAATAAAACTGTGAGAGCATCAGTGTGGCGACCAGGGTGGCTATCATCGCGAAATCCTCCTGGTTCTAAGGAAATATACTGCCGAGAAAAGCAGCAGGGCCGTGCCCCATAGCCCCAACACCAGCAGTATGGCAACGAAAGGCGTGACCAGTATCAAAGGGATGGCAGCAGCAATACGCATGAAGGTATTGCCTTCCACCCACCTGGCCCATGAACGGCCATTGGCATAGTACCAAGCGACGAAAGTGCGCCCAGGACCATTGGTCAGGAGATAGCGGTCACGGAACATTCGCAGCACCTTCACCGGCGGACTGTCAATGTCCCCGAATACGGCAGTGGCGACGAAGCAGTAGTCTCCACTGGCAGATCCTCCGGACTGTCTGTAGTGTTCAGCAAAGTCTGTAGTTGGCTCTGGAGTGGCCGATACCGTGGCGCTGATCACCGACGCGTTGAGCATGTCGTCCACGGCCACGACACCGAACACGTATCCACGTCCGTTCTCCAGACCGCTTATGCGCACGGAATTGGAAGTTCCGGTAACCACTGCGCAGACATGGCACGAGGAAGGCTGCGCACCTTCCTGGACTCCGCCCTCGGGGCACCGTTCCACCGAAGTGGAAGCCGTCACCGATGTTCCGTCCACCGTTATTTCGGCTCCGCATATGCCCACGGTGTCGTTCCAGGGTGCCTCATCCGAAACGCCGTCCACTGGTGAGCCGTCTATGGTCATGCACAGCACGGCATAGTAGTCCACTTCCTGTCCTCCGGACTCGGGAGGGCTCCAGGATATGGAAACGCCGTCCTCACCAGGAACCGCAGCCACTTCCTCGGGTGGTCCAGGGGCCTTGGTGTCATAGGTTATGGCATACGTGGCAGTGGCAGCCCCGTTCTTGTCTCCGACGAACGCGTATACCGTGGAGGATCCGGAGTCGTACTCACTGCATACGCCCTCCTGTGGATCTACCAGATAGTTTATTGGAATCTCTAGTACCTGTGTACGGTTGAAGTCGGAGAGATTTATCACCGCCAACTGATGACACTGCTCGTCTATGGCCACTGCATCGGAATCGCAGTCGTTACCAAGATAGAAGTACACGTCCGTATCCTCGAGTTGACCGTCGTAATAAACGGCCAGGTAAAGCGTGGGATCGAACCCGGCCTCATCACACATGCACCTGGCCATACCCGGGAATCTGGCGAAGTCTATGTCGGTTAACGCCTCTCCTGAACCCCCGACGTCCTGAGGGACCCCGTCGTAGGGTACGAAGCGGAACTGTGCCGATACCGGCAAAGATGCGATTATCACGAGCATGAAAACGGCTGATGGCAGGTTTTTCATGGTCTCCCACAATAGTCCACTTGCCCATGCATTCCAACAAAAACGTTTTTGAAAAGACGTCAAAGGTGATATAATGCGCCTTCGAACTCAGGAGGTACCGATGAAACGGTTTTTCTCAGTGCTGGTTGTTTTCGTGATGACAGCGGCAGTTTCGGGATGTGGCGGCACGGGCAATGCCAAACGTCACAGGGCCATGGAAGAAAACAACGGCATGGTATTCATGTACCAACGTATAAACAAACAGCTCACCGAATGGACCAAGGCCAAAACCCAGGAAGACAAGCGCAAGGGTGTGGAGAAACTCCTCGAAGACGTCAAAAAAGAACGTGCCAAGCTCGCCAAGATGAAGGTCGTAGACGAGCTCAAACCCATCAGGGAGGAGATGGACAGATACCTAGCCGTCATCCAGGAGGGTTATGGCAAAATTCTGGACAGCTACAAACACAACAAGGAATCCGACGTCGAAAAGTACGTCAACGAGGTAAATGCCAAGCTCAAGGAGATAGCCAAGAATCTCATCCGTCTCCAGGAACAGGCGGCCAGCAGCTTGAAACTCAAAATAAACAAGAAAATGCTGGAAAAAATGGCTCCAGGAGCCAAAAAGAACCAGAAGCCAGCCAAAAAAACAGACAAACCACCCCAGGGTCAAACTGAAAAAGCAAAAGCCCAGGACTCCATGAAGCAGTAAACAGCGGATGTCAACGGCCACGAGGAGGTCGAAATGATTCATTACTCTGATTTGGGTCTCATCAACTCCAGAGAGATATTCAAGGGAGCCATGAAGGATGGTTATGCCATCCCGGCTTACAACTTCAACAACATGGAGCAGCTCCAGGCCATCATCAGGGCCTGTGTGGAGACCGACTCCCCCGTGATCCTGCAGGTAAGCAAAGGAGCACGCAACTACGCGGATCCCACGCTTTTGCGCTACATGGCCGAAGGAGCGGTTCGCATGGCTCGGGAGATGGGTTCCAAGATACCCATCGTGCTTCACCTAGATCACGGAGCAGATTTTGAAATCTGCAAATCTTCCATAGAGATGGGATTCTCCTCTGTCATGATAGACGGATCCCATCTGCCCTTCGAGGAAAACGTGGAACTCACTAGGAAAGTGGTGGAATATGCCCACAAGTTCGATGTCACCGTAGAAGGTGAGCTCGGCGTTCTCGCTGGCGTCGAAGACGACGTGAAGGCTGAAAAAACACTCTACACAGAGCCGGATCAAGCTGTGGAATTCGTCGAGAAAACCGGGGTGGACTCCCTGGCCATCGCCATCGGCACATCCCACGGAGCATACAAGTTCAAACTCAAGCCAGGACAGTCCGTCCCCCCGCTGCGCTTCGACATTCTGGAGGAAATCGAAAAACGCATACCAGGCTTCCCCATAGTGCTCCACGGGGCTTCATCGGTGATACCCGAATACGTGGACATCATCAACAAATACGGTGGGGCACTGGACGGAGCCGTGGGAATCCCCGAAGATCAGTTGCGCAAGGCAGCCAATAGTGCCGTATGCAAGATAAACATCGACTCAGACGGTCGTCTGGCCATGACTGCAAAAATCCGCGAGGTCCTATGGAATGACCCCAAGGTGTTCGACCCCAGGAAGTACCTCGGGCCAGCAAGGGATCTGCTGAAGGCCATGTACATGCGCAAGAACCGCGAAGTCCTCGGTTCTGCAGGACACGGCAAGGACTTTTATCACCTCATAAAAGACTGACCCCAAAGGAGATAAGGGTTATGCGCCATCTGTTGACTGCACTGGTGGGAATCATGCTGCTCATGCCGGTAGGCTGCAGCAGTAACGACGCCGCCAACAACAACGATACTTCCAACAACGGCACGAATAATTCGGCCAACAATTCGGCCAACAATTCGGCCAACAATTCGGCCAACAACGGTTCTAACAACGGTTCCAACAATTCGGGCAGCGATCCGGGTACGTGTGACAGTGGGGATCTCGCGCAGCAGCAGCAGTGCACACCAGGATACAAGTGTACTGTCACAAAAGACAATCCCCTGGAGGTACAGTGTGTAGAAGAGGGGCTGCTCTCCTTTTATGACCCCTGTACACCCGTTTTGAACTCTGCGGCCAATCAGGACAACTGCCCCAAGGGTTCTGTGTGTGCCCAGTTTGGTGAGGGCTTCATGTGTCTCCCATTTTGTAACTCGGTGAATACCCCCTGTCCCCAGGGTGGATTTTGCATGGAAGGCAATGAGCTGGGTTCCACGGGAATTCAACTATGTGCGCCTCCCGTTCAGTGCGATCCATTCAACGACAGCGGATGTTCCCAGACACAAAGCTGCTACCTACTGGCCGAGTATGGCAGCATGACCGTGTGCTCCGACAATTCAGGAAACGGAGGACAGGGAACACAGTGCAACACGGCCATGGACTGCACCCCCGGTTATACCTGCTATGCAGGAAGTGGAGAGAGACGCTGCGCCAAGCTGTGCTCCAACAGTTCCCAGTGCTCAGTGTTTGGGGAGACATTCTCCTGCCGATTCCTGGACGAGGATCATACCATAGGCGTATGCTATTAACTGTAACCCATTGAATTAACAGGAGTTTTCACGATGCGCAACTCATTGATGATCTTGGGGGCCACCCTGGCCGGGATCTTGTTTCTATCCCCTACGGCGCGGGCGAGGACTTCCTGGACCGCACTGAACATCAAACCTGGTGACAAAAACTTCATGTATGCCCTCGATGTGCTGGACAAAGAGCACGCCTGGTTTCTGGGGGTGGACAGCAGTTCAGGCAACAGTCAGATGGTTGCCTACCGCACCACCGACGGCGAACATCTCACGATGATCGGTCTTCCTGCTCCATCCACCAGCCAGGGCGTAATCATGTTCTCGACCCTGGCATTCGCCTCCCAGGACACAGGATATATCACTGGTTCCGAAGTGGAGATGAGCTTCCCTCCCAAAAGTCACAACAATCTGTGGCAAACCACCAACGGTGGAATGAGCTGGACTCCCCTAAAGACGGACATGGACGAGCCTATCAGCATTCTTCGTTCCATGCCCACTGGAGAGATTTTCGGCACCAATGGTAGCCAAATCATAATCATAAGGGATGGATCCTTGACCACCTCAGACCTGCCCCAGACCACGGACAAAATCCGGGCCATGGACGTGCGCATGATAAATACCACCTGCGGCTATGCAGTGGGAGGCCAGAAGGGAGACGACAACGGTGATGCTCCCGGTAACGGTATCGTATGGCGCACCAGTGATGGAGGTTCCACCTGGGAGGTGGTCTCAAGCGGACTGCCCTTCAGTGTTCATGCCGCATCCTTCATATCCAGTCGTACGGGCTGGATAGGCGGTTACGATCTCGACCGTGCGTGGCTGTACCATACCACTGATGGTGGCAATACCTGGAAAGAACTTCAAATTCCGCCTCATCCTGCCACAGGACTCATGGGAGACAATGAAGAGCATCCTCTCACAGACATCGTCTACATAAAATTCTTCGACCGCAACCGTGGATTGCTGGTGGGACTCGCATGCATATCCAACTGCCGGTCCGACAGCTCTTCAGACGATGATGACGATCCATTCGGTAACGACGGAGGCAGTCAGGAATCTCCTACTATCCTCACGGCGGTGTACTGGACTTCAGATGGTGGTAATACCTGGGAATTCGACACCGACATCGAGACAGCCATGCAGACAGGAAACTTCATGCCTGAGATGATGGTGTATTCTCCCATGGCAGGTGCAAAATTTCCTTCACCCAACTACGGGTACACGGCAGGCAAGAACCTTCTCGTGCTCAAATACGTCGCAGACTCTCCGGAAGACGAACCTGACGGCTATCCTTCCTGCGATGAAAACTCCGACGACGACAACGGCACTGGCGGCAACGGCAACGGCACTGGTGATGGTACGGACGATTCGGCTTCTGGCAGCTCCGACGGTGGCTGCTCGTGTGCGACTCCCGCTACGGCTGGATCCTCCGTGCCCATGGCCGCCCTGTTCCTTGCCGTGGTTCTTGCCTTTGTCATCAGACGCCGTTATTAATATCCACTGGAAAAATACAAAATGAAGAAGAATCTCATATACTCCATTGGAGCAATCGCTACTTTATCGGTAGTCTTGGTGGCCGTGCTATACCTCATGCAGGCCTCTTCAGCCCCTCCGACCCTGTCTGCGGAAGGTCCCAGATGGCCCAGAAACGAGATCATAGCCGCCAACGGCATGGTCATCTACAACCCTCTTGGCAAGTTTCGCTTCCAGCTCAGGGGAGACACCTGGTGGATGACTTCTCCTGTGGAGGATCACGCCAGGGTGAACCTGATTGACAGACTCCTCACACACCTGGGAGGCCTGCGCTTCGGCGTATCTATGAAGTACGATTCCTCGAAATCCGATGAGTGGAAAATCTCCAGGGCCAAGGCAGTGAGAGTGGAACTCCTTAAAAACGGCAAACCATTCCTCGTCATCCACCTCGGCAAATCCAGGAAATACACCCTACTGTGGGTTCCGGGCTCGGACAGGGTATGGCAGCTTAAGGGCCCACAACGACAGATGTTCGTCAAAAACACCCTCGCATGGCTCGATCCCAGGGCCCTCGTATACCAAGATCACAGTGTGAGAAAGATCACATTCGAAGACAAGGAAACGGGGCTCAAGACATCCTTTAAGGTAGATGGAAAACTTCACGTCACATCAGAGGGAGATTTGTCCGCAATTCCGGATTTCTATCCTGGTTCGGTGGTGCGCTCCATTGTCAGGCTCTCCAGGATGCGTGCCGAGAGGATTCTCGATACGAAGGACATAGGCCGGGTAATCCATGTCATAACCGTCAAAGATGACAGGGGATACACACATACGATCGAGTTCGGCAAAGTACAGGGAACCAGCATAGCCTTCAGAAGTACGGATCGTCGATGGTACGGTCTGGTCAGACGTATAGACTTCGACCTTATCGCAAAAAGACATCCAGAGGACTTCCTCTCCCCTGTGGTACTGTCCTTCCCCAAGGATAGGCTCTTAGAACTCCAGGAAATTCATGGTGAATGCAGTAATTTTACCTATACCTTCAGACACGACGGACAGTCCCTGGAAGACTGGACCGTTCTAGACCCCAAACAGGGTCTCATCCCGTCCAAGACAAAACTCAAGGAATACATGACCCTGCTTGAACGTGGTTACCTGCGTGCAGAATTCATCCGCAGGGATGATGGTACAGCTCCTGCCCCGGTAGATCGCATGATCTACAAGTTCAAGGATGGCTCAAAAGTGGAGGTTACCTTCGGGCCTCTGGTGTCTCATGTCTACAAGGAGAATTACCTGCGTCCAGTGAAGGTATCCACCCGTCCCGGCATCATCTATTACGTCACCGTTCGCAGGACTGACAAGATATGCCGGACCAAGGACAAGTGGGAACCACCAAAACTAAATGACGACTGATACCTTCCTCGTCTTCTACGCTGCCTGTACTCACCCGTCCACGATACATCTTTGGCAATCTGAATTTTTTGTGCAACCGCTCATACCCATGGATGTCCGATAGTAAGGACAGAGGCTAACGACGGCCTCATCCGGGTTGACAATGATACTCTTAAGGATAAACTCCACGGAGACCTGGTTATAGGAGGTGTAGGCATGTTTACCCTGAGTGTTGGGGTATTTTCCCATATATTAAGCGCAGTTATGGCGCTGAGTCTTACCGTTCTGACACCCTATAAAATGCTCTTTACGGCTTCAGGATCTGCAGAAGGCATGACTCCATCGCAGATGATCTCCTCTCTCAACAGATTTTTGTCCAAAGCCGGAGATTACAACAAAAAAGCTCAGGCAATGCTCAAGCAGGCCACGAAAAAGAAAAACGTGATGCTCTCATCATGTTTGGAACCCAAAGCCAAGGATCTGGCTTTCTGGACAAAAGAGCTCAGTTCCACTGTCAACGAGTTCAAAACAGCACAGAAGACAGAAAGTCCCGAACGACTCTCATTCATATACCAGAAGGGTGTAACCATCTCAGGAAAAGTAGAAAACCTTTTCATTCAGGCTACCCAGTGCGTCGGAGACGAACACTTCATAGCAGCATCCTCGGGCAAAGGAGTCAACCTTCAGGTCATTGGACCGGATCATATCCTGAATCCCGAAGAACCCCTGAAGGTGGGAACCACCCATGACTCCATGGATGATCCCAATATAGACGGGGACATGTCTTCATCTTCTGATTCTCCATTGGAAACTCCAGATGTATCAGACTGGGCAGGGGACATTGTATGGCCCGAGGCCACACAGTTTGAATAGCTCTCTACTGATGATGGTGTCGGGGAAAGCAGCAACCGCATTATAAAGGGCTGGCGATGGTTCGGATGAGGTTTTTACTTTTATTCTCTTTGATTGCAGTTACTGTGACTTATCCGTCCGTGGGTAGATCGCAGTATACTGATATGGTTCAGACTCTGAGGATGGGTGACTTTCAGCACCCGTGGGGTATGAGTGTACTGGGTTCTGCAGGATTCGACAGCAACGTGGCTTATACTTCCGGGGACAACAACCTGTCTGAAAAGGTGGATCCTGCACTACGGCTGTACCTGGGCGGCGAATACCACAACTCCAGCCAGGGGCTCTTCGATCCCAAGCATCTCGGACTCAAATACGGTTATACCATCGCCTCTGGACTGAATATGTATGTGGATCCCGAAGGGAAGTATCTTTCCCCCAGACTCCAGTTGGATCTGTCCGGGGAGGTTCTCCGAAGATACAGCCGTAACACCGGACTCAGTCTCTTCGCAAAACTCCACCGCTACAGCGAACCTCACCGTCTCTTCCCCGACTCTACATACAGCTGGGACTTGCTCAATGCAGGCATGACATTCAAGACCAGACCCAATGGCGGTCTGTTCTCCTTCGAAGGAAAGTACAACCTTCAGAGCTATCTCTTCGAGGACGATACACTCAGTCATTCCGACCGCCTCACTAATATAGTAAACCTGAAACTGGCCTACGACGTACTGTTCAAGACTCAGGTATGGGTATCCGGATTCGGAAGTTATTATTACTACCCCTTTGGAGATCAGAACCTCGGCAGCGTAAACTCACTTTACGCCAGTGGCATGCTCGGAGTATCCACCCCCATCACCCTCAATCTGGGTATCTCTCTTGGTGGAGGGTATGCCAGGGGATGGTATGATGCCAACGAGTCGCCGTCAGGTTGGGTATATTCCGCTTTTCTGTATTACAACAACACCAATGTGGCACGGGTACGCGTCGGAGTGCTCCGCAGATATCTGGATTCACTCCTCGGTACATACCAGGATCTGAACCGCTTCTATACACGTTTCTTCTTTCTCATGCCCAACAACAAACGTATCTCGTTCGAAGGCAACATATACGTCGATCTAGCGACACACCACTCCATTCCGGCCACCAGGAACTCTCCTGAAAACAATCAAACCATCACCGTTCTCAGTTGCTCGTCAAATCTGTGCGCGAGATCGGATTTCAGCGGTTACATATGGCTCAAGGGAGCCTATGCACTGAACAAAGACATGAATCTCTATCTGACATACAGATTCCAGTGGCTCTCCAGTGAGTTTCGGACGCAGAGCATAAACTACTACACAAATCAGATTTCCGTTCAGAATCCCTCTTTCATAAAACATCTCGTGATGCTGAATCTGTCCTATTCCATTTACTGACAATGATGGCATCGACCCCAAATTATTCAATAATATCAAGAGGTTATATATATATTTCATTTCTCATATCCATGACACTCCTGGCATTTGGGGGATGCTCATCACTCACGTCTTCAGGACGGGACAGAACGAATGTCCCCAATCGTCCTGCCTCAGATACTGCCCAGGACCCTGATGTTCGCCTTGGTCCCGGAGACATACTCACCATTACTTCCTACGTGGAATCACTTCCCAGTGGAACGTTTCCCATCCCCCGCAGGGGGAGCATCATCTATCCCTATATCGGTGAGGTGAAAGTCGCCGGACATACCACATCCGAGATTCAGGACATCATCGTTACGAGATTGCGTGACGGATACTTCCGCAACCCTGTAATCTCCGTCAGCATCAAGGAGCTCAACACCAAACGGATCACCGTATTCGGCAGTGTAAGTAAACCAGGAGTATTTCCATACATGCATCCCATATCCCTGCTGGAAGCCCTCAGTATGGCTGGTGGGCTCACAGACTCTGCCGACAGGGAAGCCATTACTCTGATAAGACGTCTCAATGGCCGAGAATATCGTATGAAAATTTCCATAGACGCAGTGATAAATGGCACAAGTTCCAACATGATGCTCAGACCAGGAGATGTCATTGTCATCCCGAAAAAGGTTTTTTAGTTCAAGACACCTGCTGTATCTGCAGACAGCCGTCCTGATACTGGCTCCGCTCCTCATTGGCTCTGTTCATGAGATTACGGATATAGTCATGACAGGTGTGGGCCTCGTGCTGCTCCTGATGCTGTTCGTGTATAGACATTCGGCAAAGAACATAGCCAATATTCCCTCATTCGTCCTGGTTTTAACCGTACTAGCCATTTATTCGTTCTTGAGACTCATTCCCGTACCTCAGGGTCTGATGGATACTCTGATTCCGTTTCTGGCCGAAACCCGTGCTCGGGCAGGGATGAACACCTGGGCACCGTGGACCACGGATATCCCAGGAGAGGCTGCAAGAGGCTTCAGGTTCCTAGCCATGGCAGGTATCTTTCTCACGGCCTTCGAGATCGCGGAACGCAGAGAACGTTTCTATGTCATGATGTGGGTCATGACTACGATAGCCATCACCTTCGCCCTGCTGTATCACCTTCATTCACTTCTGGGAATCCCCAAGCTTTACTTTCTGTACGAGCCAAAACACCAACACTTCTTCATACCATTCCCCAATGAAAACCAGAGCGCAGGATACTTCATGTTCCATTTCTTCATCCTTCTGGGACTGGCATTTCATTCAAGGACTCCCTGGAAGATCAATACTGCGGCTCTGGGTGCGCTGCTCCTATTCGTCACAGTGGTCATGGCAGGAAGCAGGTCAGCCAATACAATCATGATTGTCGGCCTAATCGTATTTCTTGTCACAGGCTACATTACGACCTTCCGGAAACAGCGTTCCCTCAAGGTTCGTGGACTCGTCCTATGGACCTTTGCTATCATGTTTCTGCTGGCTCTGCTGGTGTTCATCAACACGTACATAACCGTATACATTACCCATTTCGACACGAGGCATGAACTTAAACTCACTGTGTGGAGATGTACGTGGGACATGATCACAGAGAACTGGGTCGCGGGTATCGGAGCTGGCTATTCACGCTCCATAACCCACTACCTTCACAATCCCAACTGGCGAGCATTGCCCGTGTTTGCCGAAAACCTGGTTCTCCAGCACGCCTCTGAATGGGGTATCCTGTTTTTTGCCATTTTCACGGCTACCCTATCATACCTGGTAATACGTGGCCTGAAGTTTCTCAAATGGAACTGGGCCACCACAGGCATGGTTATAGCTGCCCTTGCCATAATCTCCCACAACATGTTCGACTTCAGTCTGGAATTCTTCGGGATGATCGTCCCGTTCATGACCGTTTTGGGACTGATGGCCAGAAGAATAAGCATCCCGTCCCGTACCGTAAAACACCATTTTACTGCTTACGTGCCCATAATTCTATCATCTCTGGCACTCGTTGCATTCTTGGCAGTAGCTCCATGGATATATTCTCATTCCCTGAAGCATTCAGAAGCGACTGTGATGGAACTTTCCAAACAAAAGCAATGGGAAAGGGTCATAAAACTGACGGACAGGGAACTTCACAGCCATCCCACGGACTATGTCCTGTATCTCATGAAAGGCTGGGCCCAGTTCAGCATGAAAAAAGGAAAACCTTTCAGGTGGATAGGTATGGCTGTATGGCTTTTTCCCGAGCATCACCTTCCCCATCTGCTGGCTGCCCGTATCTTCGTGCAGGCAGCTCACCTGTCCCAGGCTGCGGGAGAGTACCGTCAGGCATTGTTGCGTGGCTACCGTCCGTCATCCGACGTGATGAAGGGCATAAAGAAACAGTTAGGCAGATACTTCGTAGATGCCATACCGTGGGAATCACCTTCCGTCCTGTCACGGATCTTCGGACATCTCAGTCACGACGAGCGCATAACTGCATGCAAATACATGATGGGTACCACCTATGCCGCCCGTCTGGGCTGTTACACCCTCCTTCTCGATAAGATGCTGGCCGATGGATTCAAAACAGATGCCCTCTCTCTCATAAAACAGTGGGAAGAGCTCAATCCGTACTCCCCTTATCCCCTTACCTACAAAATTGCATTTGCCCTCAAGAAGCACGATCTACAAAAAGCCCTCAGTCTACTCGCTCAGGATAAACCAAGGTCAAGTAATCTGATTTTCGCATATATCAGGGCACTGATACTCAAACGTTTGGGGCAAAACCAAAAAGCAATGGAAGTACTCAAAAAAGCTGTGGATGAAAATATTCCATCCCTTTACACCAAGTATCTGATGCTCAAGGAACTGGCACGACTCGACAAGGATCAGTTCGCAAAATCCCGCTATGAATACCGGGCTGGAAGACTGAAGGAATATGTGAAACCATCGAAGGAAGAACTATTCGTGTATTCACGACTTTTGCCCATGCTCTCACCAAGTTCACAACGGTCCAGGCCATAGGACTGTCCATCATATATAAACACAAGAGTTCCAGCCAAGACCTTCAGGAGTATTCAGTTAATTAGGCTGTCATCGATGGAGCATACGCACCCAACATATCCACCTAGCCCCCTAATAGCCATAACTATTGAAAATAATTGATATTTTAACTCATCAGCACACAACACTGTATGAGCCCATAACGACACACAACACGATGGAAGGAGAAGCCGAAACCAGCTTCATTTCCTACCCTGATGTGCATAAATGCCCTCCGAAGACCTGGAGGCCCCAAATCTCGTATCGTGCTTCAGTCCAGGCTGATGACTTCCTTTACTTCAGGAATCTCCTGCTTCAGCACTCGCTCCACCACACCCTTGATTGTCATAATGGAATACGGGCATCCGTAACAGTGCCCCAGGAGCCTTACCTTTACGACCCCATCTTCAGTGACCTCTTCCAGAGCAACGTCCCCACCGTCACGCTGCAGATACGGTCTGATGAGTGTGAGTATGTCTTCTATTCTCTCCTGAAGAGGTTTCACTTCCCACTCTTCCCTTGGCATGGAAGACAAATCGCTACTCTGGTCCTGTGCTGCCGATGTATCGGTCTGTACAGCCTCTTTTTTCTCGTCACTCATGTCACCACCTCTCTAGTACGGCATGTTCCTTATCAAAGGAGATGCCATCCATGGTACCGGACTCAACTGTGATGACATAAACACGACATCACAGCATGTCAACGAAGATCCAGCCTTCTCAAGTATATACTCATTTTGGTACCGAAAAGCAATAAACTTTATTCTCTGTGCTGGGACAGGGTCCTTCTGAATTGACGGGCCTGCTCGAGAAGGGCTTCTGCCGTAGGCCGCTGTTCAGGACGCTTACGCATCATCCTGCGAACCATGTCCTTGATCTGCTGAGGATACTCGATCCCGAGCTCACGACCTACATCTCCCAGTGGAGGCGCATATTCCTCGAGATGCTGCATCAAAATCTCCTGAGGATCGTCTCCATCGAAGGGACGCATACCTGACAGCATCTCGTAGGTCATTATACCTAGAGCATATATGTCTGTGGCAGGAGTAGGAGCACCACCAGTTATGCGTTCGGGTGCTATGTACTGCGGTGTACCGAACAGTTGACCCTCTATGGTGACCTCCAGCTCTTTATCCAGCAGTTTGGCCATACCGAAGTCA
>JALWFW010000306.1 GCA_027013865.1 Polyangiaceae bacterium
GTGTGGATCTCGGGGGGCGTGGTTCGGGTAAAAAAAGAACCCCTACCAATTTTTTTGGACGACGTATGAGTTTGAATTATAACTTGTTGATATAATTAATCTTTTTTAATTCCGAGCCATCCTTTGACGGTGTGCCACAGCCCCCGGGACCGGGCATCGTCGCCAGGGGCGGCACCGTCCACCAGATCCTCGTCATAAACGTAGGAGCCGTCCTGGGTCTCGTCTGCATCGATGACACGGTAAACGTAGATGTCATCGCCGATGGACTTCTCCAGAGCCAGTTCGGTAGAATCCAGCTTTATTATGATGGCAGGACTCTGTCTCATGACCCTGAAGGTGGTGCCTGCGTGTATGCCGAATCCCGACAGCCGTTCCAGTATGGCGAAGGAGTGGGGTTTTATGTAGGCCACCCTCACCTTGGTGCCGGGTCTGACCTCGGTGAGTCGCACCACGGAGGAGCCCACCTCGCTCTGACCCGAGATGCAGCACTTGCCTGGCGGAATGGGGAGCCCCTCGGGTGTGTAGCGGGGATGTCCCAGAAGGGTGCACACGCCTTCCTCCATCTCAGTGGCGATGGTGTGTTCCAGCTTGCAGGCGATACGCTCGCGCTCGTCGTGATCCCGTATGCCCAGCACGTGGTACAAAAGCACGTGGCTCAGACGGTGGAGCCTGATTATGCGTTTTGCATGCTCATATCCCTTTGGAGTGAGGAAGATGTCCTCCCCGGCGATACGGATGAGTTCCATTTTCTCCATTTCTGCGAGATCGTCCTGGTAGTCACTTCCCACGGCGCGCTCTATGAATTCGCCGGGAGGCATGCCCTGCTCGTCGGCCTTCCATATGGCTTCGAGGATTTCTTCGTATTTTTCTTTCATGTCAGCCTCCAAAAGTCACTCCCAGAAACTTGAATGCGTAGTTTACTATGCCGCCCATGAAGGTGGTCCACAAGAACACGGCACCGATTATGCCCAGAGCCGCCTTCGTGCCCCGTTCCTTGAATATCATGAGCGTGGAATTGGTGCACGGCGTGAGCAGCGTCATAATGAGAAGGGTGTTCACCAACTGAGGCCCTGTGAAGTGAGCCGACAGGCGCGCCAGTTCGGCGGCTCCGTTCTCGCGGCGGATGAAGGTCTTGATGAACACGCTCACGGAATCCTCTGGAAGTCCCCACCAGCCTTTCACCACAGGGGCGCTCCAGTGTTCCAGAGCCTGGAGCATGCCGGCCTTCTCGGCCAGGAACAGCAGGAATGAGGCCAGGAGGAACAGGGGCACGGCCTCTTTCATGAATGCCATTGTCCTGCGCCATGTTTTGGTGAGTACGATTTCCAGCCTCGGAAGGCGTAGAGGCGGAATTTCTACAATGAAATCAGTGAGTTGACCTTTGAGCACTTTGTTGGCCAGAAGTCCGGCCAGGAGGATCTGGACGAGAATGATACCAAAGAGCGCGGCAGAGGCTGTCCACGGCATACGCCCCAGAATGATGAACATGGTGGCAAGAAGGGGCGCGCAGGGAAGACCCAGTATGAGAAGGAACGTCGCAATGATGCGTTCCTTGCGGGTATCCAGCACACGGGTGGCGACGATGGCCATGGTTATGCAGGAGAACCCCATGAGAAGCGGCATCAGTCCCTTGCCGTTTAGGCCGATGGGTCGCATGATGCGGTCCATGAGTATGGAAAGACGCGGGAAGTAGCCCATATCCTCGAGAAATCCCGTGAAAAGATAGAAGGTCAGAAGCACGGGGAACACCAGACCAAAGGCCAGGAACAGACCCGTGGGCAGCAGGCCGAAGTTCGGATCCAAAACGGCATCCTGCCAGAACCGGCTGGGCACGTGTTTCATGAGATCCGTGGCCCAGGGCATCACGTACGGATCGAAGAAGTCCCCTGAGATGTGATCCACCAGGTAGGTGGCACCGAATTCTCCCACGAAAAAGTACATGGCTACCAGAATGCCGATGGCGATGACGGTGCCCCACAGTGGGGTGGAGGCCAGTGCCCCCAGTTTCTCCACCCAGCCCTTCGGCGGAGGTGCCTGAATGCGGAACATATCCAGGCTGAGCATCATGGCCTGCTCGAAGGCCAGGCGGTTCAGTTCCACGCCCACCTGCTCGTCGGAGCGGGCGGCCATCCAGTCGAAGCGGCCACTTTCGTCTGAGAAGCGCTCCATGATGGCGGGGGGGATCTCCAGAGCCCGGGTGGGCATCTCAGGTGACTGCAGGGTTTTGAGAATCTGGCCGATTCCGTATTCCTCCGGGGCAATGGTGGGTATGACCGGCACACCGAGTCTGCGCGCGAGTTTTTCGTGATCCACCACCAGGCCCTTGTTCTCGGCCTCGTCAATCATGTTGAGGGCCACCACCATGGGTATGTGCAGGTGGGCGGCCTGCAGGAACAGCGATATGGACCTGCGCAGGTTTTTGGCGTCCATGACGAAGAGGATGGCATCAGGTGGCTCGTTCTTCAGGATGCGTGCCAGCTCGTCCTCCACCAGGCCGCGTGAGAACAGGGACAGCAGGGGCGGGGTGTCCAGAAGTTCCGTGGGCGACAGCCCTTTTTTGTGGTGCGGACAGTTGGCACAGTCTCCGTCGCATCCGGGCATGAAGGACGGGGTACACTTTATGTAACCGCGTTCTATCCTGTAGGACGATCCGGTGAGGTTGAGATCGGAATTGGCCACTCCGGTGAGTTTGAAGAAGAGCATGGTCTTACCGGAGTTCGGTGGCCCTAAAATCAGGATTCTCTTGCCCGGTTTGATGTTCTTACTAGTCATGGTCTGCTATCTCTCCTGTTGTTAGGGACTCCTAAACGTCCTGAGGATAAAAGTCAATATCAAATATAACTAATTGAAATTGTTGGTTTTTTATATCATTTCTGCCTTCGTTGACCCATTTGCCCATCAGGGGTAAAAACATTGCCCATGGAATGGAACGACAGACTGGTTGCCAAGGTTCAGGCAGTCATACGCAGATTCGAAGAACTCGAGAAGGCCATGGCGGATCCCGATGTGGTGTCGGATCCCAAAAAGCTCATGAAACTGAGCAAGGAACGCTCGGATCTGGCAGAGCTGGTGGACAGGTACCGCGAGCTGGCCGAAGCCGAGAAGCAGCTGGCCGAAGCCGAGGAGATGGCAAAGGATCCGGATCCCGAGATGAGGGACCTGGCTCAGGCTGAGGTGAAGGAACTTCAGGACAGAATAGTTAGACTTCGGGAAGAGGTGAAGATACTCCTGGTTCCGAAGGATCCCCTGGACTCCAAGAACGTCATGCTGGAAATCCGGGCTGGGACGGGAGGTGAGGAGGCTGCCCTCTTTGCTTCGGATCTGTTCAGGATGTATTCCCGTTATGCCGAGCGCCACGGCTGGCGCGTGGAGATGATGTCCATGTCGGAGAGCGGCACGGGTCAGGGCATAAAGGAAGTCGTGGCCCTGGTGTCCGGTAGGGAGGCCTACGGACGGCTGAGGTTCGAGTCAGGTGTTCACCGCGTGCAGCGAGTCCCGGTCACCGAGTCCCAGGGCCGCATCCACACGTCGGCTGCAACAGTGGCAGTGCTTCCCGAGGCCGATGACGTGGAGGTGCGCCTCGACGACAAGGACCTGCGCATAGACGTGATGCGTGCCAGTGGCGCCGGCGGTCAGCACGTGAACACCACTGACAGTGCGGTGCGTATCACCCACCTGCCCACAGGGCTTGTGGTGGTGTGCCAGGACGAGCGTTCCCAGCACAAGAACAAGGCCAAGGCCATGAAAATCCTCAAGACCAGGCTTCTGGAGCTGGAACGTCAAAAGCAGCATGACGAGATGAGTGCCCAGCGCCGCTCTCAGGTGGGCTCTGGCGACCGTTCCGAGAAGATACGCACCTACAACTTTCCCCAGGACAGGGTCACGGATCACCGCATCGGCTATACGCGACACAACCTTCAGGCTGTTTTGGACGGCGATCTCGACGACATAATCGATGCCCTGAGGGCTCACTACACCGCGGAGATGCTCGCCGCCCTGGACAGCGAGTGAGATCGCCCCACTGCGGGGACTTCAAGGAGTCAGAACGATGAAAGCCGGCATACTTCAGTTCACGCCAGTATTTGGTGATGTGGAGACGAATATACGACGTGTCATGGACATGGTGACCCGTGCAGTGGACGACGACACGAAGCCCGATCTTCTCGTCCTGCCTGAGATGGCACTCACCGGATATGCCTTCGAGAGCCGCGAGCAGTTGGCTGAAGTTGCCACTGGATCCATGGAGGGAAGGACGGCTGCCATGGCCCAGGAAATAGCCCGCATGACAGGGGGGCACGTGGTAGTCGGATATCCTGAGCCGGCTGGAGGCGTTTTTTATAACAGCGCCATGGTTGCCGGTCCTGATGGTGTTGTGGGGGTATACCGCAAGACCCACCTCTTTGGCGCAGAAAAGGATTTGTTCCTGCCAGGAGACACGGGTCTCGTCGTGTTTGACCTGTCGGGCGTGCGTGTGGGTGTCATGATCTGCTTTGACTGGTTCTTTCCGGAGTCGGCCCGTACGCTGGCCCTTCGCGGGGCCCAGGTCATAGCCCATCCTGCCAATCTGGTGCTGCCATACTGTCAGAGAGCCATGTTCGCCCGAGCCGTGGAGAACCGCGTCTATACCATCACTGCCAACCGTTGCGGCAAAGAGCGCTTCCGGGATACTGAACTTACCTTCACCGGGCAGTCCATTGCTTACAGCCCCAAGGGCGAGATCCTCGCACAGGGTCCACAGGAAGGTGATGTGCTGCTTGCCTTCGATATCGATCCCACGGAGAGCGACGGGCTCAAGCGCATGACCTCCCGCAACTTCCTTTTTGATGATCTGCGTCCTTCCATGTACTACTTCGCTGACATGAAATAGCGGGTTCCCAAATCACACGTGGGATGACAGGGGCACGGGCACGCTGTCACGCTGTGCAAAGCGTCTGAGCACGGCCATGGCTACCTTCATGCCGTCGAGGGCCGAGGTGGAGATTCCCGATGCATAGCCGGAGCCCTCGCCTGCCGGATATATACGAGGTGCGGCCTCCAGGGAGTCTCTGTCCCGTACGATGCGCCAGGGTGGTGCCACGCGCGTCTCCGGGGCAAGGAGCAGACCGTCGTTCACGCCTCTGAGTCTGCGCGGCAGTTCCGGAAGGGCCCTGCGCATGGCCTGAACCAGGGTAGGGGGCAAAATAGCCTCGAGACTGGCTTCCCGGATTCCTGCTCTGTAGGAAGATAGAGGTAGGGACGAACTTCGTTCTTCGAGGAACGATTTTATGGTCTGGGCCGGAGCCGAGTAATCGCCACCACCGGCCTTGAAACAGGCCTCTTCGGTGCGGCGCCTGAGTTTCAGGGCTTCTGAGAGGGACAGCCCTGTGACAGTGGTTATGATGGCTGCATTGGACCACGGCCCGGATCTGTGGGACTCGCTCATGCCGTTGACCACGAGGCGCCCCGGCTCACCCGATGCACAGACCACCTCGCCGCCAGGGCACATGCAGAAGGTGCGCAGGGCGCCGCCACCAGCCACGAAGGAGTACTCTGCCGGAGGAAGGGACAGTTTGTCGGCCCACCTGCCGTACACAGCACGTCTCACCTGCTCTGTGGGCTGTTCCATGCGCACTCCTACCTGCCAGGGACGCGGCTGGAGGGTGATACCGGCGGTGCGGGGCAGGGAGAGCACGAGATCCTCGGCACTTCCACCCACGGCAAGGATCACTGCATCATGCCTGAACTCGTCTTCCGTGGTCCTGATGATGGCTCCGTCCTTTGTAGGCGTCACTGCCAGAACCCGTGTGTTCCACAGGAACCTGACTCCAAGGCTGGTGAGTTCAGCCCGTATGGAGGGCAGTATGCGCCGCAGGCGGTCGGTTCCCACGTGGGGCTTTGCCATGATTTTTATGCGCTCTGGGGCTCCGTGGCGAACCAGGTACGAGAAGAAGTAGTCCAGGAGATGATCGTTACGGCGGGTGGTGAGTTTGCCGTCGGAGAAGGTCCCAGCCCCTCCCTCTCCCATGAGCAGGCTGGCTTTAACGGTGAGGCGGCGTGTTTCGAGGAAGCGTTCGTGGGCGCGCACTCTGTCCTCCACGGGTGCTCCCTGCTCGTACATGGTTACCTCGGCGCCTCCGGTTGTGAGGATGTGGGCCGCCATGAGTCCGGCAGGTCCCGTGCCCACCACACCCACTGAGAAACGTGTGTGAAGAAACGGTATCTTGGGGGGATCCGGGGGGATGTAGCGTTCCAGGGGAAGTTTCAGACCGGTCTCGAAGGTGAGACTCAGGACATACTGCGGCTCGTGCCGGGCATCCATGGCTTCACGCAATATGGTGAGGTCACTTATTTTTTTTCTTGGAATACCTAGGAATTTGGCGAGCTTTCGCAAAACAGTGTCTTGGTCGTAATCCACTGGAACGCGAAACTGGGTGAGTTTGTACCGCATGGATGGCTTTTACAGGAAATACCGGGCCTATTTCAATACCCTGCGGTCTTTGTGTCAGGGCCCTCGGGCTGCTCAGCAAGGACGGCCTGCGAATGGTGGTACTTTAGGTGCCCTGGACTACGCGGCGATACCTTAGAACACCATCAACGGTTTTTGCCGGAGTTTCGAAAAATACAACCCGTATCACCAAGGCAGTCGGGTGTCTTGCATAGGTCGGTGGCAAGCCTTCTTGGTTGGACATGCTTTTCTTTCAAGAACAGGTGCAGACACTCGTGTGGCCCTCGGGCTGCCCAGCAATGGTGCGTGGTAGGCCTTCCTGGCTGGACATGCTTTCGCTTCAAGAACAGGTGCAGGTACTCGTGGGGCTGTCGAGCCGGCCTGCGAATGGTGGTACACAGATTTGAAGTTTTAGGTGCCCTGGACTACACGGCGATACCTTAGAACACCATCAACGGTTTTTGCCGGAGTTTCAAAAAATGCAACCCGTATCACCAGGGCCCTCGGGCTGCCCTGCAAGGGTCGGTGGCAAACCTTCCTGACCTTGGTTCAAGAACGGGTGCAGGCACTCGTAGGCCTGTCGGGCTCCCATTCAAGGGTGCGTGGCAAGCCTTCCTGGCTGGACATGCTTTCGCTTCAAGAACAGGTGCTGGCACTCAAAAGGGCGTCGGGCTGCCCAGCAAGGGTGCGTGGTAGGCCTTCTTGGCTGGACATGCTTTCGCTTCAAGAACAGGTGACACTGATTCATTGCCCCAAGAAGGTTATCCCTCGGGTGCTGCGGCCTTTGCGGCACGGCCCACACGCCTCGCCACAGCGTTTGGCGTTGCGC
>JALWFW010000307.1 GCA_027013865.1 Polyangiaceae bacterium
GCTTGGTCCTCGACAAAGAACTGCTTCACGCCAGTTATACGGCCGGCAATTGAGCTGTTAGTGCCGTGCACATGGAACTCTGTTGGCAGGAGAATCTCAGCTCCTTGATCCACTAAATAGCTACAAGGGGCTTCAGTTCTGTTGCTTTCCGATTCGACGACTTCGATGTACGCTTTCTGTCTGTTTCTCAGGTGCAGCTGTCCCGTCCGATCTCCGATAAACTTGTGTACAGTTAACTGTACGAGGCTGACGTTATTTGGATGGTAGATTATCAGCCTGGAGCTACCGCTGAGTTCCATTTCGTCAAATTCGTACTCGTCCCTGTAACGATCCATAATGACAGCTGCTGCGGGACTGTACCAGTAGTTGTTGTGTGAGAACATGTACGTGTGATCCACGGCCAAGAATGTTGTATTCAGTACCTTGTCGTATTTCTTATGTCTGTACTCGAGCTCCCTAAAGTTTTCCTCTTTGTAGGTGGTGCCAGCAGCCCCGGAGTGGTACCTACCATGGACCTCGCCTCCTCGCCCGCCGAAGTTGTCAAATCTGCCTCCATAAGAATATCTCCACTTACAGTGGATGCCTATCCTGCCTCCGGCTCCACCAGATCCTCTGTTCTGTCCGTCTCCACCATTGACACGGATTAAGCCGTGTCCCGTCATGTTGATGGTCTTTATGAGTACCGCTCCACCAGATCCACCTCCGGCGTCCGTGCCTGTGCCATTGGTACCTCTCAGTGACAGTATGCCGTTCATCTCCATGCTGTCGGCTACTTCCCAGTATAGAATGCCGCCACCGGAGCCCCCGATTCCTTGTCCATTACCGCCGCCTGATCCGCTTTCTGTTGGACTGTAAACTGATCCGTATGAGAGGCCGCCATAAGATGGCCCTGGTCCACCGCCCTGACCGCCGTATCCCGCACCCAGTCCCGTGCCATCGGACAGCGTCGTACCTCCACCGGGGCCTTGTTCAGGACCAAATCCCGCGCCATCAAACTGGAATGTTCCTTGACTCTCAATGATTGCGTTCATTGAGAAGATGTCGACATCGTTCATGAACAGTTCACCCTGGTACTTAACCCGAAACAAAGCACAGACGATTGTCATTTCTCCTTCGATCTGATTGAACTGGGCCTTCGAACTCCGTTCTACGACCAGTTGACTAAACGTGAAGTTGCCCGGCGAAGTTATCATCACGTAATTTCCGTTCTCGAGCAGAGCCGTTTGAGCTGTTGATAGGAATACAGCGTCCGCCCCGCCGGTAATATACAGATCTTGTACACCCGTGATTCGGCCACCAATCCAGGTTCTCCTTCCCACCAAGTCGACTATCTCGGGCAGAATAATCTCGGCGCCGGCATCGATTCTAAAGCTGCACGGGGCTCGTGTCTCGTTGGTTACCGAGACTTGGTATTCGACGTACAACTGTTGCCTTTGTCTCATATGAACCAAGCCCGTCCGATCCCCGTAGAACTTGTATATCCAAACGACAACGTGGTCGCTGTTTGTCGGGTAACCAATCATTAAGTTGGAATGCCGCTGCATCAGAGCTTCATCGAACTCGTATTCTTCATAAACACCTTCACTGATAACTGTGTATAGCCACGGCTCGGCGTGATCCATGTACAGTTGCCAATCTAAATCTTCGTTATCGATCTCAACGCGTTTATGCTGCGCTATCAGTTTCGTCTTGTTCAGGTATTTATCGTATTTAACCTCAGAATACTGCGGACCGCGGTTGGTCTCCTCGACGTAGACGGTTCCCGCCGCCCCGCTGGGCGTCAGCCCATGGCCGCGACCGCCGACTGATCTCAGTCGTCCGGAGAACTTGTTCGCGAACTCGATGTGAACCGCTAATCTGCCTCCGGCACCGCCGCCACCATTGCCTGCGCCATCGCCGCCGCTCACGTCAACGAGGCCAAACCCGGAGAAGTTCAGCGTCCTAATCAGGATACTACCGCCGCTGCCACCTCCAGCATCGACGCCAGATCCAGGCTGACCGAGTAGCATTAGGTTGCCGTCTATTGTCAGTGTCTTGCCATTGTGCCAGAACATCTTACCACCTCCACAACCTCCACTACCTTTAGACGTACTACCGCCGCCACTACCCTCTTCTACAGGCTCATATAGCGATCCATAGGATGTGCCTGGTAGCAAAGGAAGAACCGAGAATTGTATATAATAATAATAATAATATTGTTTACCATTATCAACATCGACAGTATCATTATGGTTACCAGCATCGCCAATATTATTATTATTATTATTATTATTATTATTATTATTATTATTGTTATTATTACAATTGTTACAACGCTAAGTCATAAGAAAGCAATAGGTCGCAAT
>JALWFW010000308.1 GCA_027013865.1 Polyangiaceae bacterium
ATAGATATGGGACTGCGTTGTTGTGGCGGGGGGGGGGGCGTGCTTTTGGCCCCGACGATGCGCCAATATTTCCTGATTTGATAATGGGTGCGGGAGGGTGGTATAGCGCAGCGCGTGTGTGTATGTGTGTGTGTGTCGGTATTTCCGCGGTGGCCGAGGCCCAGGCCCGTACATTTGGCACGGTCAGACCGCGGCGTGGTCTGCGCTGATTAATCGGCGTCGGAGTAACTAGTATTCTGCTGCCACCTTCCTGACTGGCCACAGGCACTCACCGTGTCAGTGCGTGTGTGTGTGTGTCTGGTGTGGCTAGAGGTGTGTGTGTGTGTGTGTGTCTGAGGACGTACCTAGGTAGCCAGCCAGCACTGTCGTCGTCGTCGTCGTCGTGAACACCCCCCACACACCACTACCGGCGCTCGTATGACAGAGGCTGCCCGCTCTTTGGACACCTCAGCTCAGTTCCAAGTCATCCTCACCAGCATTACACTTATCGAAGCGATCCAATAATCAACGCGCTTGTTGTCCAAAAGCCAGCGGATGACTGAGCTTCTGCTGTTACTACTAACACTACTACGACTAGCACTTGTAACACACACAGTAACAGACTAACACACCGAGGCACACCCACTGCACGGGCACACTGGCATAGCGTTAGGAACTGTTGGCGCATCGCCGCGCTCGAGGAATACTTTATCGCTGCCCGTCACCTGGATATACCGGATCATTGACAATCCGGAGATAAAGGATAAACGGTCGATTCTCGGAGCTCGTTAAATGGCGATTCTGTTCGGTAGTTGTCGGTCGTTGTTGGTGTTGCGGAGTTGTTGAGAAGAACAGCGTAGCGGCGAGAACTCTGCCAACTTCTACCGACGGGGCAGACCGGGCGACCCAAGCTCTCTAGTCTTGTCTCGCCTGTCATCTGCCAGGAAGGACGTCTCATCAGTCGGGTCAGTTTACGGGTGCGCCTAGTCTACGACGGATCCTTAATTCTGGAAGCACTTCTCGACCAGTGATCTGTACCGGAATCGCTGGACTCGGCGTGCCGGATAGCCCTGCTCGCTAGCTCGTTCGCTCGCTCGCCCGTTTGTTTGTTTCTCTGATGTTTTCATTCCGGGGTGAGAAATTCACGTACCAATGGTCGTCGTTTCTTACGGGTTAAGCCCACAGGACTACAGCCGGCTAATTAGAGCGGGAAGTGATCCGGACGAGATGGCCGCAATACTGGATCTGTCCGTCAGGAAGGACGTCCAGTGCCCGCCCAGTGAGTACTCCACATTCAGGGTGCTGGCCAATGACTATAAGAGGAAATGGGCGCAGAAAGACGTTCCCAAGCTGGAAGTGATCGATCCCAATGAGCCTCTGGATCTGACGCTCGGCGAGAAGAGCAGGACTCCGCAGTTGGACGACATGAAGTCGGGTGGCGTCTTTACCCCGCCCGTCACCCCAAACACTGCCTGCGGGGGGCCGTTTAAGAAAAAAATTCTCCAGCGTTTCTGTAAGTATTTGTCGTTGTTTATCGGTTGTAATTGCGTGAATGCGGCCGCTGATCTGATCGACGATCGATCTAATCGTCGCGATCGGTTTATTTGATCTAATTGGCAAATGAAGTTAGCGTTTTGGGTTGCGAAGCCGTCCTGTGCTGTCCGGATGCTGCAGCCTGTTGCCATGGTGTTGCCGCTAGATGTGTGGGTTTGGTTACAGAACCTGTCGTCGTGTCTGGTTATCAAACTCGGCTACCTGTTGTTAATCAGCGCTAAACCTTTCTAGCAGAGAGTTCAACACCAGGTGAGGGAGTTACTTGGTCAACCTCGACCGGTCAACTTCCTGTGGCCGGAGCTTAACGTGGATTAGAGAACACAGAGCGGGCCTGTAGTCAAACTGTTATAAATATGATTATGGAATTTATAATTTGCTATGTCATCCAGTCATCTCTGTGAGTTATGTGATTAATGACACCTTTAGCTGACCATATATACCCAAATATCGTTATATAATTGTGAAGGAAGGCGTTTAGACCACATTAGCTTTAGGTGGCAGTGCAGCACAGCTGGTTGGTCTGTGGACTAATTCCACGTACAGCTGTGTGTCTAGTTGTATAACTATTTGTTGTATCTGTGGACTTGCACTGTACACAGCATACATATGACCCTGGTGAAAAGTGAACCAGGATGTTGTTGAATAACAAATGCTGTAATTGCTCCAGACTATCATATACACAGCCATACTTTGGACTGTACACAGCTTACGGGTCACATTGGCAATTATATATGGTCTGTGAGAGAAAATAATAGCTCCCTACACCCCCGTCCAGGACATCATCTCACCACCATCATAATTACGGTAG
>JALWFW010000309.1 GCA_027013865.1 Polyangiaceae bacterium
GCCCTGGCCCTTGGCTATCACCAGGTCGCTGGTCACGAATTCACGCACGAATGCAAGGGACGAGTCGGGCACGGATATTCCGGGAATGGCTGATCCGGTGGTGATGGTATTCACGAGATCGGTGATTCCGGCAGCTTCGGCGTCTTCCATGGTGGCGTCGTTGATGACTGGGGCCCCTCTTACCACAGAAATGACTTTTTCGGTGGGAAGCTGCTCGATGAGAAGACGGTCAGCCACGATTTCTCCAGCATTGTCGTGTAGATACAAAATATTCCCGGCATATCCGATGGCCTTGCGCAAGACGTCCATGTCATCTGTGCATACATGGTCTTCGCCATCAGTGAGCTCCTGTATTATAGCTTCGGGATCATAGCCTCCCGGAGCCAGGTCCACCAGGTTGCCCCGTGCCGCCAGAAGCACTGCACGACGCAGGGGATCAGTGTCTTCTTGTACTACCTGGCGCATATGAGGCAGCAGGTTCAGCATCATCTCGTTCATACGCTTTTTGTCTTCCTGGTAGGGGTCTTGCACCCCGGTGGCCTGGGTGAGTTGATGCTGTATCTCGGCTGCTACTTCAGGAGCAGTGTACTGTTCGAGGGGAAGGTGAGCTATGAGCTCCAGCATGTCGGTCATGAGATGGAAGGGATCCGGAACGGGTAGTTCTAGGTCGTCTTCTTGTGGGGACGGTTCCTGAGCAATGGCTTCCACGGATTTACTCACCAGATCATAGGCCTGGCGCACCAGGCACGGTATGCACTGAGCTTCCAGTTTCATGCATCACCTCCCGAAGTGCACCTAATATCACCTGAATCGCGCGTGTCCAGTCAAAGAAAAGAACGCAGTGAGTCACAAAAAAGATGTGTTATTTCAATTGGTTACAGAGTTCTTTTGTGCGCTTTTCGCACGTATGACAGCTTTTTTGAGTCTGAGGTAGGACGGATATGCCGGTCTTTGGGCCAGTGCCCGGTTGATTTCTGCCTCTGCCCTGTCAAGAGCCCCAAACCTCAGAAAAACAAGGGCACGACTGTAGGAGACCCGGGCACTGTATGGAAGAAGGGCATGGAGTCTTTGGGCCAGTGCAAGTGTATCCTCTGGGAATGCGCCGTGTCTTGCCATGAGATTCAGTAGTGCTGGCAGTACGTCTGGATTGAACCATGCCTGGTCGACTGCCTTGAGATACAGCATCCTGGAACCCGAACGGATAGCCAGAAGAGCCCATGCCAGGGCCCCCTTCTTGCCGTACAGGGACGGTACCAACAGGTCGTAAAGGGTATCGAAGGGAGCCTTGGAGGCTACCATGGCATCTGCCAGGAGTAGCCTGGCCTTTTCGTCGTTTTTTGCCAGTTTCAGGAGCTCGTTTTGAGCTCCCGGAACGTTTTCGGCCAGACTGGCGCGTAGAAGGGCGAAGGAAATCTCTGGAGTTCTGGCGTTTTTGGGTATGGCGGACAAAATGGCGAGAGCCTTCGCAGCATGTCCTGTGTCAAGTAGATAAAGGGCATAACCGATGTTCTCGTCCTCCTCCAGTTCTTCCGACGGATCCAGTTTGCCGCATTCGAGAAGGGCTCTGGCAATCTGTTCGGTATGCTCGTCGGCTCCTCCCTCACGAGCGAGTTCCATGACCCGGGCCGCATCACACCATCTTCCGAGGCGTGCCAGCGCCAAGCCGATTTTTACGTACATGTTGGGATCTCGACCGTTTTTCTCCACGAGTTTGAGGGCAGTTGTCAGTCTGTAAGAGGCTGCCAGGCTGACTACTCGCCAGGCCAGGGAAGGGATGAGTTCCTGAACGGCCCTGCGTCCTCCGAAGTATCGGTTCCATGATCGGATGATCCCCATGAATGTCACGAGATCGTACTGAACCTCGTAGGGAAGCGACCACCATGGACGGGCGGCGATGAGTGGGAAGACTTCTTTTAGATACTGGCGGCCCTTTGGGCTGGCAGGAACGCTTCCTACCTTGGGATCTCCCGCAAACATCCTTGCATAGTGAAAGGCCCTGAAGTGGAATGTCCAGGCCAGGGGAGGCATGTACGAAGACGGAGGAGAAACCATGTAGGCCACGTCACGCCAGAATTGCCACAGCGCAGCCACACTCATGACCTGTGATGCCCACGAGCCTTCACCCTTGTTTATGTCGCTAGTGAGCTTTTGTGCAGCAAGTATGCGTTTTTCCCATCTCTCCCCTGCGGCAGGCATGCCAATCCAGGAGAAGTAGCGGCGCATCTGAGCTGCGGCAGGGCCAAATGAGTAAATCCTGAGATACAAAAGAGCCCTGTAAAAATATAATTGCTTAGATTTAATTTTCTTTAGTGATTTCAATAGGTTATATGT
>JALWFW010000310.1 GCA_027013865.1 Polyangiaceae bacterium
TTCAGGCTCTGCTTCAGGAAACGCCGCCTTTGGCCCCAACGCCTGTACGGAATCTGATCCAATATCAGAGGTTGCCGACTGTTCGGAGTTACTTTCTTCAGTGTCCACCATGTCAGTGGCAGGTGCATGGACGATTTCACCACCAGCAGGCTCCCTGAGTGCATTCAAGCGTCCCGTCCTGGACCGACTCTTTTGTATAATCGTTTCCAGATCCTCGTATTCCTGTTCGTGCTGAGTCTCACCTTCGGTAAACCACGCCTCCTCACTAGGAGTTATCTCCATTTCTGCTGAATCTTCGTCCCCAAAGGAAACTAGATCCCCCTCAGGGACTCCACGAATTTCATCCGGGACAGATTCATCTTTGGCCTGTGACGACGAATCCTGATGTGTGTTCTCCTCCTGGAGACCGGAGGTCGTGACATCCGGCCGAATTTCCTCCTCCGTGAAACTGACCGGCTGAACCTGAGTATCCTCATCGAATGGATCACGCGGCGAAGTCTGGACGTATTCATCCGCAGACAAGACGTCTTCGGATTCCGCTGCATCTGGGGCAGTCTTACCCGTACCACTGGCTGACTCTGTCAGGGCCTGTGCCCCGAACCACTCAGATTCCACTGTTTCGGCTTCGAATCCGCTGTCAAGGCCTTCCACCGTCTCCTCGGACACGACGTCCTTATCGTCTTCATCCTCGGGCTGCTTCAGCCCATTACTTTCGGTCTCGTCCACCGAAATCTCAGACACACCATCTGTATGCACGGGAGCCACGATGAAATCAAACAGGATGGTTTCCTTCGCCTCGGAGCGTGCAGACTGATTTCTGTGTTCCGTAGGTGTGTCATGGCGTTTCGAAGATGACAGCGGCTCTTCATGGAGCGCACTTTCCGGCGTGATATCGTAGGATCCCGTTTTGGAAGACGGCAGTGGAGGAGTTTCTGGGGTGTAGCCCATAAGACGTGTGATACGTGGAGTATCATGAGTTCCCGTCCTGGAGTTCTGTTTTACGAGAACCGGGGGTTCAGGGAATTCCGGCAGATCGCCAGCAAATATGTGTGTACTACGTGCATGGGATACGTCTGTACCAGGATCCGAATGAACGGTGTCCGGCAACTGCTCCCGTAGATGAATTTCCGGAGTTTCGACTGCATCTTCGTCATCACCGGCATCGTCTTCGTAGTCCAGCATCTCTGTGGGATGTTCATCCAGTAAAACCCGCGGAGATTCCGAATGCTCCGGCCGAATTGATATGGCTGGGTCCCTACCTGTATCGAATGACCAGTCATATCCGAATATGTCAGACAGAAGCGGATCTTCACCACCTGGATCTACAGGCAAGGGCGTAGGCAACAATTCTTCGGGAAAATCATCCTGACTACGGTCTGAAGAACCAAAAAGATATTCCCCAGGCGGAATATCAGGAACATATCTTTCTGCTGGTCCAGGATGATACGCCGGAGACGAACCCTGAACCTGACCATATATGTCCGCATGCTCATTCAGATCCGTAGAAGCAATCCACTTTTCCGGCAAATTTGGCTCATTGCGAAATTCTTCCGTAGTTTCAAGTGGTTGTGTCGGAAGCTCCGACTCTGACACCTGCTTGCCACGGGCATTTTCTAGAGGCACCAGTTCCAAGGGAACAAGCCCTTCACTGAAAAGGAGAGTTTCCCGACCGCCAGACTGCATGGTCTGCTTGAGTTTTTGCAGCTCCTGCTCCAGTCTTTGCAGTTCTGTAGCAAGGTCTTTACCAGAGTCTTCCAAGTCGTACAGACGCCTGAAAAAAGGCGGACTGTCTTTGCGTTTCATTCTTATCCCCTCAACATCCCAATCGTCAGGACCGCCCGTTTGTTAAGAGTCTGATTCCGGCGGTTCAGACGGCTGACGCTATTTCTTCCGGGCCAGCCATGTATTACCCGGCACCGGATATTATTTTGGAGCTACATTCATGTTTCGTGCCAGCCATAACGCCGGTTCTGGAAAGCGTATTATCCGACGTCACAGGGATGGCTTAACTTCATGGGAGTCAGATTTCCGTGGATGGTGTCAGGACTCCAACATCTCGCTCAATCCCGACTGCAGGGGTGCGGGGGTTTTCAACCTGCAGGCCAAGCGGGCGAAGAAGAGAGCCGACTGTCTCGGCAGAGCGCCTATATCTGCCGTGGGAGGTCTGTGTTATGTCACGTATGGCGAATAACTGGCGTATTTTCCCTTGACTCGGTGCAGTTTCACTGCTAATAAACGGCAGCTGATGTGGCCCCGTCGTCCAAAGGTTAGGACGCAGGCCTTTCAAGCCTGAAATCGGGGTTCGATTCCCCGCGGGGTCACCAGGTGCCACATAAAAATGTGTTTTCGGGGTCATCAAAGTAAAAATGTGTAGTATATCCTGGGGGGAAATCGTGAACTTCTCGCTGGCGCTGTTTCAACAGACTGGCGAGAGAGACCGTCCGCATTGGAACAGGATCAAATATCCACCGGACAGACGGCACGGTTTCAGGCCCTGCTACTCCTTGGCTTCCTCTGCCAGCGGGGAAGTCTCAAAAAAATTTGCTTCATACACCCTATTTGGTGTTATGGTGCGCCGGTCAGGAGGTCGAAATGTCAAAGAAAAGGAAGAAGTCCCGGATAAGCAACAAACTTGCCACCGAGGAAAAAGACAATTCGTCAACTACGCCCTCCAGGGAAACAGTAAAAGACAATCAGGCAGAAGACCATTCTGAGACAGACGCCCCATCTTTGACTCTCAACACGGATCCGTGGGTCCATCTGTTCTCACGTAAACGGTTCCTGGACACCCTCATTGTCCTTTTTTCATATCTCGTGGCCATGGCCATGTTCTTCGGGGCCGCGTACAACAGAAACCATTCACCCACGAGGGTAATGGATGCCATTTTCTTTAGATCGTACTACATTACTCCCATATTTGGTCTGATCTATTTGATCAGCCTTCTGTCGCGCAAGTTCTACAGATACAAGGCAAAACTGGGCTGGCTCTTTGCCATTTCCTCTGTGGTCTCCCTGACCGGGCTGGCCTTGGGGTTTTACTTCAAAGAATCCTACTACCGTATATATATAACCCAGAAGGTAATCCCCCTGTATCCTCTTGGCTGGGCTCTTTTGATCCTGGGCCTCGCCAAGATAGCCCTATTCCCAAATATTCGCCGTAACTTATTGAAATCACCGTGGTTTTACGTAATGATCGCCTATGCGGCATGGGAAGCTATCCATCCTCTGTTTGGTATCATGCCGGCCGTCTCCTACCTTGGCTCCGTGCCCAGACAGATGGGAGTGGTAGCCATTTTATCCATGATGGCCACAGGATTCGCTCTTTATACATGGGTTGTAGACGATCCAGAAAACAGGCTCAAATGGATAGGACGCTTTCTTATCTTCGTCGCCATCGCCCTGGCATGGCGGGCAGCGTACGAGATGACTCTGGCCTCCACCAGATTCTATAGACCATCAGGTTTTGCCGGTAACCCGGACTTCTTTGGCGACCACTATGTCCTGCTGGTTCCCCTGACTTTCATTGCGTACTTCACCGAGAAAAAAGATTTCTGGAAGTGGTTGTCACTGGCAGCCTTCATAGGACAGGTACTTACAAGTGCCTACATCAGAACCCGAGGTGCATGGCTGGGAATCGGCATTGCCGGTCTGGTCGTGCTCTTCACCCTCGAAACCAAACTGGATCGCAAGGAAATTTTCAATAGGCTGGCTATACTCGTGGTACTCTCTTTGCTGTCGATACCTCTGAGCCACAGTTATATTCAGCATGTCATCCCCATGAGGAATCCGTATGCCAAAGGCTTCCTAAGAGCAGAGTGGGGGGCCTACCTGATGGCTGCTCTTTCTGTAGGACCTTATGTCCTGCGTATAATGTGGCTGCTGGTAAGAGAAAACAAAGAATCCATCATACGTCTGGGTCTGGGAATATCAGCAGCCCTGGTTCTGCTATTCGCTATCCCACAGACACGTAATGTCGTCATCAAACAAATCCAGAGTGCTCTCAAACTCAAAAGAATGAAGCAGGGAAGAGAAGCCCGTCCATTCGTGTGGCGGGACACTCTGAGTCTCATAAAAGACAACTGGCTCACTGGTGTAGGACGCGAAAACTACAGGGTGGCCTTCGTCCGTCACAAGTCCCGCCGTCTGGCCATCATAGATCCCACCGTCAATTACCGTTCGAGCCACAACATGTATCTTGACCTGCTTGCCATGGAAGGAGTGCTTGGATTCCTCCTGTTTATGGGTCTACTTGGCGCAGGACTGTTCTTGGGAATACGCCGCAAGTCCAGCCCATACCATTTTGCCATGGGAGTATACATTGCAGGCTATGCAGCTCACGTGGTGGTCATTTATGACGTCGTATCCACGGCATTTACCATATTCGTGGCCATGGCCCTTGCCGCTGCCGGAGCCTCCCCCGAAAAAACGGATGAAACAGAAAGCAATCCGTCTCCCAAAATGAAGGTTGCCAGTCCGGCGGTACTCATGGGGCTGCTCATTCTTTTCCTGGCAGGCATAATCCCGACTTCATACTTCTCTTGGATACAGCACGACGGAGACCTAAACCTGGCAAGGGCAAAACTCACCGCTATGCGTCTGAAATCATATGTGGACCGCGAAAAACGCATGTATCAGCGCGCCCTCAACAAGGCAAAAAGCAAGGGGAACGAGGCGAACGTCATCGCCATAAAGAGACGTTGGAACGATCGCAAAGAGCAGATTCGCGCCATGGCGGAGAAAGTATGGAAGTCCTCCCTGAGAACGGCCAGATACTGCACTCCTCTGGGTTACAACTGCTATCTGGCATCACACCAGGTTCACGTGCTAACCTACCTGTCCAATAACGAACTTCCGAAGGGTCTGGACAAAAACACCATAAAACAGACTGCGCTTCGCATGGCAAAGAAGGGAGTGCGCAACAACACCAATCCCGAAAGTGCATACAGCCGTCTCGGCAGCGCTTTTTATGCAGTGGGGGATCCAGCCAACGCACTCCGTGGATTCAATACCTCAATCTATTATGACCACTACTTCTATGACACGCACCGTATGCGGGCCATCATCTACATGAATGATTACTGCGAGTTCGAAAAAGCTCAGAAAGAGCTAGATTTTGCAATGGGCATGCTGACTTTCTCCCACAGAGATCGCCAAGGTCCGGGTCGGGCGGTCAAACTCATGATAAACAAACTCAAGGCCGTCCGCCGTCAGAAGCGCGCCTGTCTGATGCGCAAACAGAAGAGAGGTCTGGGAGATCCGCCTTCCGAGGACGAAACTTTCGTTGGCAGAGCCATTTGGAACGAAACCTGAAATCCTGACGGATGACAGGCAACCTCATGTACAAAATCAGAAAGATTCCTGAAGGGAACATCGTGGAGGTAACGAGATGAGCGTTACGGCCCTGGTAGGCCTGCAGTGGGGTGATGAAGGCAAGGGCAAGGTGGTGGATTACCTTGCTGCCGACATGGACGTTGTAGCAAGAGGAGCCGGAGGAGCCAACGCCGGACATACCATCGTCCTGGACGACGGCACCAAGAGAGTACTTCACCTCCTGCCGTCTGGCATGGTACGGCCAGATCCCCTGTGTCTGATGGGCGCTGGTATGGTGGTCGAGCCCTGGCAGATGGTCAGTGAGATGAAGGAGGCAGGCCTAGAACCCTCCACTGCATCCCGGAGGCTGCTGCTGTCTCCACGGGCACAGATGGTGTTGCCCTACCACCGTATACTCGAAGAACGCCTAGAGGCCATCCTCAACATAGGAACCACCAGGCGAGGAATCGGACCTACCTATGCTCTGGGTGCACTACGCATGGGCACACCCGTGGGACTTTTAGGGCACCGGGAAGAACTCAGGGCATGGCTGCAAAGAATGCACGACATGGTGGCGGGTTTTGGGTCCGGGGATCTCCCGGATCCGTTAGAAGTACTGGAAAGCCTTGATGCTGTAAGCAACTGGCTGTTATCTACAACCGGCAACGTAACAGGTGAGCTACACAGGGCCCGGGCTGCCGGCAAGAGGATCTTGCTTGAGGGTGCCCAAGGGGTCATGCTGGATCTGCTTCATGGCACCTATCCGTTCGTCACCTCCTCATCCACCACTGCTACGGGTCTGGCAGCAGGAGTGGGTCTGGGACCCTCAGACATGGACAGAGTCATCGGCGTGGTCAAGGCCTACACCACCCGTGTCGGAGAAGGGCCGTTTCCTACGGAAGAACACGGCCCTGCTGGTGAGATGCTGGCCCAAAAGGGTGGCGAATTCGGAGCGACTACCGGACGTCCGCGCAGATGCGGGTGGCTGGATCTCGTAGCATTGAAGTGGGCTGTACGGGTTTCCGGAGCAAGGGAGCTCGTACTTACCAAATTGGACGTACTCGACGGTCTGGAGGAGATCCCTCTGTGTGTGGCCTACGAGGTGCCAGGCCTGGGAAGGGTAGAGGACATGCCCGAAGATGCGTGGCTCTATGCAAAAGTCCGTCCAGTCTATGAAATGGCCAAGGGCTGGAGTTCATCTGCTGGCCTCTCGGATCCGCACGTTCGGGATTACATCTCACTCATCGAGGAATTCACCGGAGCCAGGGTCATCAAGGCATCGTGGGGTCCGCGTCGTTCTCAGATGGGTGAGCCATGAAGTTCCTGGTCTGGTCGGTGGGCAGGGAGCGCTCCGAATACGCTCCCATGGAACAGGAATACCTGCGCAGGATGTCCGTTACCACCGAGATACGCTCCTTTGAGAACGATTCACGACTGATCAAGGCTCTGCCTGCACATTCCACCGTGGTGCTTCTTACCGAACACGCCAAACCTCAGCCTTCTTCCGAAAAGTTTGCCACATGGATCCAGCAGCTCTTAAACTCGGGCAGGAAGAACGTGGTATTCGTGGTTGCAGGGGCTTTCGGGCCGTCAAAAGAGCTCTCCTCCAGGGCGGATCAGACGCTTTCCTTGTCTCCCCTAACCTTTCCCCATAGAATCGCAAGACTGGTGCTGGTAGAGCAGTTATATCGCGCGCTCACCATACTGGATGGAAGACCCTACCACCACTGAATGCATCAGCAGGTGATGTCATGATTCGTAACGTACTGATATTATTGACCTTTTTGACAATCATATCCCCTGGGTGCAACCGGACTACCGACGAAAATCCTGAAAAAGTAGTGAGGAGACACCTAGCAGCCGGACGCACCGACAGAGCCATAAGTTACCTGAAGGCACGGCTTTCATCCAGCCCGGATGAAAAAACCGTACTTCTGCTGGCCGATATCCTAATCAAAAACAGCGACTTTCGGGAAGCTTCCAAAGTGCTCTCCGAGTATGTCGGCAAGAATGAAGCGTCGTCGAAAGTGTGGTACATGCTGGGATATACCCGTCATCAGGAACGCAAGGACGAGGCAGCCGCCGACGCTCTGGTGCAGGCACTGAAGCTGGATCCCAAAAACATCGATGCCATAGAACTGCTGGGGCGAATCTACGAGGTAAACGACGCCGAACGTCAGGCAGAGGCGCTTTATCTGCGTGTGGCACGTGACACGTCTTACGGACGCAAACTGGTTCCTGTACTGCTACGTCTCGCCTCCATCGAGGTGCGTAAGGGCCGGTACGATGAGGCCGAGATGCACCTAAGGACGGCTCTACGTATCGATCCCGGCAATCCGGCAGCCTCGGAGAAACTTGCTCTGCTGCTCGTACGCAAGGGATCTCTATCCGATGCCGTGAAGGTGATCGATGGCTGGGAGAAGCACCATTCTGGCGATGCAAAGGCTTTTCTCATGAAAGGACGGCTGCTTAGAAAGATGGGCAAATACGAAGAAGCCCTGGTTCAGTTCCGCAAAAGCGTGGAACTGGATGATCAGGATCCAGCCGTGCTCACGGAAATCTCGGATCTTCTTTTCACAACCGGCAAATACGAGAAGGCCTTCAAATATCTGGTCAAGGCCGTGGCTCTCGATCCTCAATCCAAACCCGTAAACCGTATGCTCGCTCCGCTGTATTACGTCAAGGGCATGACCGGAGCTGCATGGAAGGCCCTTGAAGCATGGGGGGATCGTTCCAATCCCAAGTATTGGATGCTGAAGGCCCGGATTCTCGAGGAGCAGGGCGACTATGCAGGAGCTTACGACTCTGCCATGAAGGTGCTGACCCTGGTCACCAAGCCCTCCGCAGCCCTCAGGGCATGGGCCGGTATCATCGCCCGGGAGGCTGGGCACTACAAACGGGCCGTGACCCTCCTCACCGGGGCTCTGGGCAGCCGCCAGCTCTCGGATCCGCTCCTGTCCTTCTGGGGTGTCAAAGCCGTACCACTCACTCAAAGACGCCTGCAGCGCAACCTAGCTATTTCTCTGTTCATGACGGGTCAGAAGAATAACGCCCGCAAGATACTCAAAAAACTGATGAAAAGCGGTGACACGATGGCAGGCATCTGGCTGGCAGCACTTCATCTCCAGAAACGAAACACACGTAAGGCACTGCGTATCCTGGCTAAAATAAGCCCCCAGACAGACGTGGAGAGGCTGTTCTACCACGATGTCAAGGCTCAGTGTTACGAGCTTACCGGAGCGCTGGATCTGGCATTGCAAGAACTCAGCAGGATGATTCCCCTCGCCCGCAGCACCACGGAGAAGCAGGCCATCGAATCGCGGGTGCTGACCATTCAGAAAAAGCTGGGACAAATGGATCCCAGCCAGCTCCAAAAGAGAATCATGAAGCGCTACATACCCTACATGAAGAAAAAATAACCCTGCAGTCAGAGGTCTTTTTATATTCACTCCCCCTCCCCAATATCCGACATAAAATTATTCAATGATTTCAATATGTTATGCGACGCAATTAGTAGTATGACTCATAGGAAGCAATGTAAATACCCTTGCCCCTGCTTTTTGTTCATACTCTGAATTCACTGTCTACCACCTCTATCCCCGGATTTTTTTCTACGCCTGCTTGTACAGACTATTCACCCCTATCTGTACTGTGTATTGAATAATAACTAGGTTCTACTTACTAGACGGCGCGCCGGAACACACCCAGTCCCATATGGGCACCGTATCCCAGGGCGATTGGGCCTCGCACCGGATGCCTGAATGCCAGTTTCACGTGGAAGGTGTCGGGATGTGGGGGACGCTTGGTTGGGCCTCCACGCCGTCTCGTGCGCTGAAAATCATTGCCGCTGATATTGCCCTCAGGACCAAATAAGGGACGCCCGTATCCCGGAGGACGCCGGGTGGCGCGCACCTCCACCGACTCCAGTAACTCGAGAAGGCTGGCTCCTGCTTTTGTTTCGATGCCCCCCAGCTCCTTTTCAACGTGCCGGACGATCTGGCGCTCCACGTCCTCGATGGTGGTCTGCTTCCTGTCTTCGGGATCCCCAGCCCTGGGACGCTTGATCTTGAGATGGTTGGCCGTCACGTACGGCACCTCTGTCTCCCAGACCGTCGACTCTCCTAGGATGCGCGATGCCTCGCCGGTGATGAGCCGCGGCGGCTCGTTAGGGGCCTCCTCGCCGTAGTCCACCAGGGTGAGCCGGGCTTCTGGGCCTTCGTCCTGCCACCGGAGTTTCGGGCCCTGCCAGTCTCCGAACCGCTGCACGTGGGCCACGAGTCCGGCAGGAATTCCGGCGCGGGCGTACACCACGAGGTGATCGATGAACCCGTCACCGTCGGCATCCTCGGGGATGAAGTAGGCGTGTACGTGGGACTGACCCGGGAAGAACTCCTTCCGCTTCTCGCGAGGCTGGCCGGTCACCACATATCTCAGTTTCTCCACTTCCCGAAGGATTTGCTCCTCTGTCTTCTCCTCCTTGCGTAGCCTTTTCTCCAGGATTTCCAGGTAGCCCTTTAGCTTTTTCCCGTCTTTCTCGCGGCTGAGAAGGATTACACGGGCAAACAGGCCATGGGCGCCCTCACCCACTCGCAGTGACTCGGTTATGTGGGGCGGGGCCGGAGAGGCCAGGGAAAAACGCAGGTACTGATATGTCTTTTCAGTCGTGTAATGTTTCATGGGCCGAGCTCTCTGCACATAGGCACTCGAGGGTATTCCATAGGTTGTCCACACGGTTGCCAGCGGACGTTTGTATTTGGCTTTTATCAATTCATCGGTATTTCTGGACAGCAAAACCGTAAAAATCTTTTCTTCTGAATAGGTTTTGAGCTCTTGTTCAAATTCTTTTATTTTCAATCTTCTCTTTTTCTGATCCTTGTAACGATTTTTGTAAAATGGTTTATAGAATTCCTTTACTCGTGTCCTATATTCCTCCAGTTTCTCCATAAAGTCGTCATATGGCTCCACAGTAAGAAGCCTAACCGGCTCGAGCACCTCGCCGTGTTCCGTTACACCTGAACCGAAGGGAGCCACTCTCATCCAGTTCTTTTCATCCTGACGGGCATCGAAGTCATCCACCAAGTCCCACTCTGCCCAGGATTCGGCCCTCCCGAGATATGAGAGTCTCGAAAGAATTTCCCTCAGATACTCCCGGTCATCCGGCGGTATCGAATCTTTTTTCATTTCGATGTAGATGCGGTCCTGTGCAGGCAGGAGAAAGGAGTCTATGACAAATGGCTTCTTTTCTTTTCCGGTGTGATAGAACCTTGCCTGTCCCATCGTAGCCTTCGGAAGCCAGTAAACCCACGGACCGGCATCAAAGGCAAGCACCTTCAATATGCGGGCATCCCTGTCCGTGACTCCTCCGTGGTGGCGGTACATACCGGCTATGATGGCCCGAAGTATGCGCACCTGGGAAGGAGGCCACTCCACCAGACCTTCATTGACGTGACGTCCCCACGGTGTGGCATGGTACCTGCCGGGTCCCAGGAAACGTATGATTATGGCTGTCACCTTAAGTCTCCTTGTTGCATTCCTGTTCACTTGTCATTATTGGCAGACTTCTTCAGATCTTCCTTCGTGAGCGCGACATGCCACACCTTCCAGCCTTTCTTCTCGGCCAGAGGTTTTATCAGGTCAGGCATCAATTCTTTCCAGTCATCGTGGGTTTTGGGATCTGCGAGCTCTTTGATGACATCACTTTCGGGCCGTGTGACCTTTATGGGTCTGCTGATTTCAAGATCGCACGCTGTCCGGAGCCTGAGGCCGTCTCTGAGAAATCCTGAAATCTTGTAAAAGGACAGTGCCAGAAGCAGATCGAAGAAGGCCGGCTCGTCAGGGAAGTAACTTCTCATCTGCGTCAGATCCAGGTTGAAGTAGGCCGTTATCTTCCCAGCCGTAAACTCGGTGCGGTGATATGGCACGTTGCCTTCTCCTTTTTTACCCTTTGGGTTTAGAATATTATTCTTAACTCCACCGTAGTTGACAGGTTCCACGTCCTCGGCTTCTATGAAAGCCGATATTGCCCTTGCAATACGCAATCTTCCTCCCGCATAATCATCCTTTTTGTCTTTATTACTTATAAAAATCCCATGAAGAAGAGCAAAAAGATCGAACTCTGATAGTATTTGTGCAAATTTAGTTAGATCTGGATCAACCATTCGATCCTTCAGATTAAGTCTGCTACTCAACTCCTTATGGACCTCTCCTGTAAGGAGATATGATGAACTGAGTCTGTGAGCTTCAAGCACGCTGCTGGTAAGAAACTCCCCGTTCTCCTTCCTTGTGGCCCTCACATACGGAATTCCCTTGAGCTCAGGCTTCAGATCCTTGGCAGCGTGGTCCCAGCACACTTCCTCGAGCCTGTTGGCCATGCTCTGGGGTGATTCCACCAAAAGCAAGGTCTTCCCATCAGGATTTCTGTAAAGAGCCGGTCCTATATCCGGAAATCCCGTGGGCTGAAAGCGCTCACCCTGAAGGGGTTTAAGTTCGACCTCCATGAGTATGCGTGACTGGCCGTAAGCTGCCTTCTTGAGTTCTTCGAATCTGTTCATCTCATCCTCCTGTTTCTCCCGGTTACTTCATACTTCCTGGCGTTCATCTGCTGAACTATCTTCTTTTTCTTCCTTACCCAGAATCATGTGTTCCAGGCGTTCCATATCCTTGGTGTTCACAGGCAGAGCCAGTGCTGCCGCGAGTCTGTCCCCTCCTGAAAACTCCTTTCTCTGACCCGGCCCCATGACCGGAAGCATCCTGATTCCCCCCCTTGTCTTCACCGCCTTTTCGAGTTTTCCTGATTTCCTGCTCCGAAGGCGGCCGTCACATAACTTCCATGCCTCACCCACTGCCCCGCGGCGCACCAGACTGAAAATGTCTGCTGCCACCATCCTCACCATGTGTCTTTTTCCTTGGGATTTCTTCCGTGTTTTATCAGTATCCTCCGATTCTTCCGTCTCCACCTCTTTCTTCTTTTCTTCTATCCACTCCATCCCCACCTTGAGATATGCATATTCAGGATCTATGATTCTTTTTTCATATGGAGTCCATGTATCCGCATATTCTGTTGCCGAAAATGCATAAACTAGAACGTCTGTGAGTTCCTCATCAATGTCACCGTGAAGTACCGCAGTTATGTCATCAACAGAAAGTTCTGTTCTCAGTTCTATTTCCCGGCTGTACGAGGTTCCCTTAGACTCCAGTGCCCAGAGTAGTCTCTCAAAGGCCTCGGCAGCTCTGCTCAGTACACTTCGGTATTCGGGGGCGAACGGATCGTTGTCCACTCCGCCGCGATCTACCGGAGTCCACCAATTTCCTTTATTTACGGCTCTGTAGAGCTCCCGTCTGATTTCGGATATGGCCAAAGCCACTCTTGCTTCTCTGACATTTCTCAATAATTTCAACGTGTTATAACTGAATACTGGAGCCTTTTTGTAGATCGGATGTTTATTGTCTTTATTCCTCTGAGCACTGCGCAGGGAATTCACATACCTTTCAAGACGCCCCACTTCCCTGAGCAGTGCCAGGGCTTCTCCGGGATCCACGTCCGTCCGGCCTTCATGGAACTTCATGAAGTGAACGAGCCTCTGACCAGCAGCATGAACATATTGGGTGAGTTTGTTGGAACCTTCTTCGCCACGCAGATCCCTCCTGAACTGACTTAGATATGAATTCACCTCCTCTGCAATCGAATTCTGGGGATAAGCCGTCAACTTCCACCGGTCTACTGGCACCGCTATATAATAATTGTTACCTGGTGCACGTCTCTCAGTGAATGAATACCTTATAAGAGTACTTATGTCTCTAAGCTTACTTATGTTTGACAGAGAAGATATCACATCGAGGGATGTCGTAAGTCTCCTGCCTCCTCCAAGCCGTCCTTCCCTGAAAAATTGGCTTATCTCATTCAATGACGCGAAATGTTCCCACAAAGGCACCCACAGATCGCCCCTTGCCTTGGCCAAGTCAACGCTGCCGGGAATCAACTCACCCAGGGCATAGGGATCCGTCTCCACCATGAATGGCGTAAGAAAGACAGAACGGGGAAGATCACCATATCTGAAGAAGCGTCTGGCCATGGAAGGCCTGAACATGGCTACTCCTTCCATCAGCAGGACAAAATCCCATGCATTACTCTTCCTCTCCTTCTTTGGATCCGGCCCATTGCCCCCGTTGGGAGCCTCCGTGAAACCCGCGTCGAAATATCCAAGCCCGTAACCTGCTTTACTCAGCGCTCTACCATCATCGAGAAGTGAAATCCGCAGTTCTCTGGTACCTGCATCCTTCTTTTTCCTGTAGCCCCACACCTCCCTGACTGCATCTGAATAATTCCCCCAGTAACTCGATCTCCCCTCATTGCCTCCTGTTCCACCAACGGGATTGTGAACACTCTCTATATTTGACGTTTGTTGATATAATGTCCATACATCCGTCCACCATGCCAAATGGTCTGGAGCCTTATTTCTGATTTCAAATGATTCGGAAGTTAATTGACGCTCTTCCTGCTTTGTTCTATTCGATTTATATCTAGCTTTAGGATAGTTTCTTTTACTTAAAATTTCCTCCCACTCTTTTTTATCCAAATCCTCTGGCAAATAATGCTTCGCAACATCCCGGGCCACCCACAAAGGACTCGGCTCCCACTCATTCATGAAGAACTCAACCAGCCTGTCCCACACGTTACCCGTCTCACCAACGGGCAGGGCAAGCTCCATGCAGTCGCACGACTCGTCCCACCTTGCCATTGGCTCGAGGCCGTGAGTTCCAAGAATCCTCAAAAGCCCCAGCCCCTTGAGATAGCCCCCAAGTGGTGTAGCCGTTACGCCGTGAAGTTTCATACTCTTGTATCCGGGAGGCAGCATCACACTCATCTCTCGTCTCCTCCTTCATTCCTCTCCTCGGCACTGGCCTGCCAGTCAGACGCCCTCAAAACCGCTTCCATGAAGGCAAGCCTGAACGGACCGTAACCCGACTTCCTCTTCATCTCGGGGCTTCCTAGAAGCCTTGCCGTACGGTCCAGCCACGACGCACCCCACCTCTGGGAGTATCCCAGTCTGGCTATCTCCAGGTCCAACTCCACCTCTCCGGTGACCGTACCGTCGGGAAGTTCTACCGGAGGAAGCCTGTCATTCTCCTTTATGCCACGCAGAGTGTCTTCCTCACCGCGGAACCTGCTGAGTCTCATGCGAACCTTGCCATGGTGCGAGAGTATGAGATACGCCACGAGATCCTGTATGGGCCGGGGCATATCATCCGGGCCCTCGAGGAGCCACGCCATCATGGAGGGCACCTCGTGTCTGAAGTAGTTTCTCTCATAACGTATTGATTTTACTGATGATTTCGCAAGCAATCCATCTTTGTTCCCGCCCACGGCCTTCTGGAATACCTGGTGGGCCTTACCCACGTCATGCCACATGGCCGCCTTCTCTAGGGCCTCGGCTACATAGGGATCCGCCATCAGATGCCCCAAAAGTTCGACTGTCGCCCTCAACTTCTCTGTCACGTGGAAAAGATGCTCCCTGAGGAGCACTTCCCTGCCAGCCCCAGAATCACTGCCCATGCCTGTATCCGATGAGGAGTTCCGTACATCCCTCGGCACTGGTTTCACGTAGGCCTTCTTCTTGCCTGTGCCCTTGTTCTTGGGATACCAGCCGAGCTCCGCGTCATACATCCCGTCATCTGAATGGAGCATCATGACCGTACCAGGGTACACATTGTCATTTTGGGCATACACCCACTCTCCCTCACCGAAGTCCCACACCCAAACAGTGATGTCCTTATCCTTCACGATGGCCCTCACCTGGCTCAGTGGCACCTGACACACCTCATCCCGGCTCCACGGCCGGTGCTTTTTCTTCCGGTTCGACTTCTCCACCTCCGGCCCCTTGTCCTGATCAAAATCGCGCCAGATGACCCCCACCGACGGTTCCTCGATTATCCTGATGAACCTCGACACGTCAGAGGTGAATCCATTGATGTCCGGCTCTGTGTCGAATAGCTCGTAAACGTCATGAACGATGAGCCTATAGCCCACCTCCTCGTCCGGGAGCGCATTCAGGATTTCCCGTCTGTCCACGGCACTGATGGAAGATATACCAGCGCTGCCAAAGTCCTCCAGCTTCCTTAGAAGGTCTAAACTCTTGATGAGATCGTTCTTCGAATAAGGCCCCACGAATTCCTGTTTCTTGTCCATACCCTCTGGTATGAAAACCCTTATCTCAGCCGTCCCCTTCGTGCCCTTCCTGTTCACCCTGCCGAACCGCTGCACCATGGACGGCCACGGAGCAAGTTCCGTCACAAGCACGTCCGCATCTAGATCGACTCCGGCCTCAATCACCTGGGTGGCCACCACGATACCGCGCCCGGCTTCCATCATCGCTTTGAGTCGCCGCAGCTTTTCCTCACGCTCCACCGGTCTGAACCTGCTGTGTAGAAGGAGTATCTCCGGACCTTCGATACCACCAAACAACCCACCGTCACTAACTGATTTATTTGAGTTTTTCTTTATCCTCTTGTAAATCTCCTGCGCTGCCCCGACAGTATTTACCACCACGAGAATCAACTTGTCAGCCGGCAGTTCAGGCTGCTTCATATATTCCTCGAGCCCTTCCCCGTATATCGTGAGTTTCTTCGAGGCCGAGATCCGCTGCCGTACCCGTTCATCTCTCCTGTCGGCTTCCTGTAATCTCCATACCTCGCCCACGTTCTGTTCCATGATACTTCTGGGAGGCGTGGCCGTCATGAACACCGTCTTAGTGATTCCGTAGGTGCCCACCTCATTTCTAATTCTCTGAAGCTCCCGGGCCGTCGTCATGCCGATGCCCATGAGCTGCGTCTCATCAGCCACCACCAAGACGTCGTTGTTGAGCAGTGCGAAATCCACGGGCCATCTGTAAGGGCTCATGGAGAACCCACGGTTGAGCTGCCTCGAGAGAATCATGTCCTGGGTTCCCACTATGACCATCGGTGAGACTGGATCCGTGTCGAAAGCCTGATCTACTGCCCCTCCCATGAGTTTGAACACTCTGAAGGGCTTTGGCGGCTTCTTGACTCCCGGAAGCCTCCCCTCACTCATCATGAGGTTTATCTTATTTATGTAATTGTCGACTCTGTCATAGGTCTGCTCCACCAGGACCCTCATGGGCAGCATGTACACCAGGCGTCTGGGCGTTATGTCCGGATTCTTCAGAAACTGCCATGCCCAGCCCAGGGTCACGGCTTCCGTTTTTCCCAGCCCCGTAGGCACTTCCAGAACATCAGGCCAGTTGCTTACCAGTGTCGTGCCCACTTTCTCCTGGTACGGATACGGATCGAAGCCTGTCACTTCCCGTACGAAAATCCCAAATTCCATGATCTCCCTCGCTTATGTCTGCGTAAAAGCATTTTCCTTACTGAAGTTCATATGTCAAGTACTTTTCTTTATATTTTTTGATTACTCTTTTGCTGTCGATTTGCATTTTTACATACGCTTCATAGCTTTTAAAACAATAACCTCTATAAATAAATCAACTTTTGTGGTCTCAATCATTGTTACTCATCCTGTCCATCACACCACCCAGTGATCATGTTCTTCAAAAAGCGGTTTCACACCCAAAAATCGCATTCTCTCAGTCAGAAACTTCCTGTTTTCGTCGAGGGGACCCAAATCCACGAATATCACCGAATCCTCACGCTCATTTATGAGATTCCCAAATCGCTCGCTCACGTCGACCAGCTCCTCGTCATCCAAATCACACAGGTACACCGAATACTGGAGTTGATCTCCTATCCCCTTCATATATCGGTACACCCTGCCCAATCTCTTCTCGTCTCTGATGTCGTAGGCTACGATGTATCTCCTGCGCATCATGTCCTCCCATACATTTCACCGAATCCTGAAAGGCACGTACTCATCCATCTCGCCCAGCAGGTAGCGGGCAAAAAGCCGCGCCTGAAGTTCGAACACCCTTCTATAGGATAGCCGGTATCCGAAAACCGGATGCCTCACGGCCGTGTCAACCCTGTGCTCGTAGGCACTGATGACCTTCTTCCTGCCACTGGCGTTGAGGCCACACGACTGCGGCCCGAAAACGAAGTCATCTTCCCCCAGTTGGCCGGAATCAAAAAGATACAAAGCCACGGAGTCGACGATGAGAGCGCGGAATTCTTCCATGAGATCCAGTGCCATGGCCGGTCTGCCCGGACGGACCTCGTGATACAGCCCGACACCCTCCTCTAGGCCCACGGTGCGTACTGCCACGAGTATATCCTTGAGAAGCAAGGCATAGCCGAAGGACAGCACGGCATTCACCGGATCCCGGGGTGGCCTCCTGTTTCTGGACTTGAAGTCGAACCGGCTGCCATGTTCGGCCAAGAGCGACGCAAGACCCCTGAAGTACTCGCGGGCGCCATTGCCCTCTATGCCCAAAAGCTCCTCCAAGGATTCAGCCTTCCGGGCATCCTGCTCATAAATTTTCAGGCGCTCGACCACCTCTGATTCCGTACACCGATTGCGCATGAGGAGTTGACGCGAATTATGTAGTTTCATGCTCACGATGGCCCGTGCAGCCAAAAGACGGGCCTCGTCGTCGTGGTACGACCTGTACTGTGCCAGTTTTAGAAGTATGTTGCTTCCAAAGGTGTTCGTTGCCAGAGCGCGAAACCACCCGCCATAACTATAGAATATTACTGGTATTTCTTCGCTGGCTAACCTCTGGAGCGCCTGACTGGTTATCTGAACGCCTCCAAACAGAGCCACATGGGAAACGTCCATCAGCCTGGCACGGACACGCTCATTTCCATCGCGATCCCTGACGATGACTCGTCCATCCCTGACAGACACACGCGCGCCCTGCTCCTGAACATACAGCGGTACGGCATTGTCACGCAGCGGAGCGAGGCGCCTGACCTTCTCATCCTGACTTTTCAAGAAATTGAGTTCATCCGGTAGGCACAGCGGAGCAAGGGAACACTTGAAACAGCGCGGATCATGGATAAGCGGTTCAGGGGGTCTGTCCATACTCATGAGCTCCCGTACACGCTCCACCGTATCAGTCACCAGATCACGTATTTCAGGGGTCAACTCCACTGTCACACGCTTTTTTGCTCCGGCGTAATAAAGGATGCCCTCCTTCACCCGGTACCCGTTCTCCTCGAGAATCATCATCTGGGCCCCAATCTGCACGAGATGCTGGCTTTCCGTGGGATTCCTCGGTCGGCCGCGCTTATACTCCACTGGCACGGCCACAGGGCGGTTGTCGGGAACCTCCTGGTTTTCGGCAGTCGTGATCTCCATCAGGTCGATCTTGCCGATTATCCCGAGCCGGCTGCTGGACATCATGACTGACCTGTGAGTCCCTGCCTCTGAGAGGTCCTCCTTTCGGCTGGGCTCACGGTCCACCCGCTTATGGACGGCTTTGCCTTCGGCCACTTCACGGTTTGAGGCCCATTCCTGGGAAACGCTCTCCAGGTAGGCATTACGCGGACAAAACCGGTACTGGACCAACATGCGTACGGGTATCAGGTCTCTGTGCTGCATGGCTGCCTCCCTTATTCCAAAGGCCTTCAGGATGTTCATCTATACCGTATGTATTTGTTTACCCGTCGGAATAAATTTTATTCAAAAGAAATTGCCACATTTACCGATTTATTCATAACATATTGATATAAAAGAATTTTTTATGATAATTCACACCATGTTTGCCGTCCGTAAATAAAAAATAAAAAAGAGATTCATTGGAGAATACATTCTTGTCAGACGACATGAATACAGAAAGATCAGTCAAATGCGGGCCGATTTTGGCTTGCGTCCTGACTCGCCATAGGTATGCATAATGTATCCAATCTGACCTCTCAGGACTGTTTTCGGAGACAGGATTACTCAAACCAGTATTCCAATGGATTTTATCTATGGACTGTGATGGACGAGATCCTATACTGAAAGTCTGACGTCTACCTTTGCATGGGACCAGGTGATGCAAAAAATGCCGGACTCCCGTGCAACGCTCTTTTCCCTGTAGTTTCGCTGGGTTGCGTGAAGTCACATCATGGATTTCGGTTTGCTTTGTACCGTCCATGAGAGGTCCCGTGCAAATCGCCTTGACATCTTCAATGATTATGGCCAGATAGAGAGGCGCTGTTTGATTCCCTGGTTATCCAGGGCCCCATTGAAGCACGTGTTGCCTTCCCCTTCCCTGGTCACTGACTATGAGGTTTGATTCCCTGGTTATCCAGGGCCCCATTGAAGCGCCCGTTTGTGACGGTACGAAATCGGAGAAGTGTAACACGTTTGATTCCCTGGTTATCCAGGGCCCCATTGAAGCCAACTCACATTCCCGCCGCCATAAATAATATAATTATCAGTTTGATTCCCTGGTTATCCAGGGCCCCATTGAAGCTGTAATAAAAGAAAAATATGTAAATTTGTCTTTTGGTTTGATTCCCTGGTTATCCAGGGCCCCATTGAAGCCCTGAACACGTCGTCATATGTCATGGAACCAGGGTCGTTTGATTCCCTGGTTATCCAGGGCCCCATTGAAGCCTCTAATGGACTAACCCCTATTAACAAGATCTTGTTGTGTTTGATTCCCTGGTTATCCAGGGCCCCATTGAAGCTCTTAGAACGTCAACGGATTCCTGAGGTTCAGCATAGTTTGATTCCCTGGTTATCCAGGGCCCCATTGAAGCCCGTGGGAGGCGTTTGCCGAGGCTATCGAGGCGGCGGGCGTTTGATTCCCTGGTTATCCAGGGCCCCATTGAAGCTTGCTGTCCTCGCCACAGCGGTCATCCAGCGCTCCGTTTGATTCCCTGGTTATCCAGGGCCCCATTGAAGCGCAAACTCAAGCACGCTGGCATAGTGTAAGGAGGGCATGTTTGATTCCCTGGTTATCCAGGGCCCCATTGAAGCCGGACTTCCCCCGGACACACCGTCAATAGCCGTCAAGTTTGATTCCCTGGTTATCCAGGGCCCCATTGAAGCAGATGTTTTCTTTTTGCGTGTTTTACGAGTAGGTTTAGGTTTGATTCCCTGGTTATCCAGGGCCCCATTGAAGCAAGCACTGCCAGCGTTTCTTCATGGCCCCTAGACAGTTTGATTCCCTGGTTATCCAGGGCCCCATTGAAGCTTATCCTTGCCAAGGAAGCGCTCCAACATTATATAGGTTTGATTCCCTGGTTATCCAGGGCCCCATTGAAGCCGCCGACCACTCCGTAGCTTGCGCGTGTCCTGCTGCAGTTTGATTCCCTGGTTATCCAGGGCCCCATTGAAGCCGGCAGTACAGGGTACCTTAGGTCCCCGCTCCTGCAGACGTTTGATTCCCTGGTTATCCAGGGCCCCATTGAAGCTCACGATGTGCGACAATATCGCCCGGATTGAGGATCCGTTTGATTCCCTGGTTATCCAGGGCCCCATTGAAGCCGGAGCGGCAGGCGCAAGCTGCGCGGCCGGTGGGAGTTTGATTCCCTGGTTATCCAGGGCCCCATTGAAGCTCGTCAAGTCGGACGGGGGCCGGTGGGATCCATTCGTCCGTTTGATTCCCTGGTTATCCAGGGCCCCATTGAAGCACTCACTGGACGATCTTCAGGAAATGATGAAGATCTCGTTTGATTCCCTGGTTATCCAGGGCCCCATTGAAGCCACACCAGCTCCATGCACACCTGTTTTGTCTTCACGTTTGATTCCCTGGTTATCCAGGGCCCCATTGAAGCGAGAGTCACTCGCACATGAGTGTAAGTCGATACATCGTTTGATTCCCTGGTTATCCAGGGCCCCATTGAAGCTGGAGATGTGAGTCACTGACCACTTGTCGGGGAGTTCCACGTTTGATTCCCTGGTTATCCAGGGCCCCATTGAAGCTGTGGGACCGGTAAGGTATGTGGCAGGCTTTTGCGGTGTTTGATTCCCTGGTTATCCAGGGCCCCATTGAAGCAGATTACGACTCTCATTCAGGTTCTTCATTTTTCTTCTGTTTGATTCCCTGGTTATCCAGGGCCCCATTGAAGCGCGCACCGTAGCGTCAATAACGCGCCGCTCGTCAGCAGTTTGATTCCCTGGTTATCCAGGGCCCCATTGAAGCGCCAGCTCAGCAGACTTGTCGTTGTATTGCCTGACAGTTTGATTCCCTGGTTATCCAGGGCCCCATTGAAGCACTACGACCGCCTCGGCTAGGATGGTATGAACACCGGGTGTTTGATTCCCTGGTTATCCAGGGCCCCATTGAAGCCGTCCGTCCTCCATAGTATCCTGTACGCAGTAGCTGTTTGATTCCCTGGTTATCCAGGGCCCCATTGAAGCCGGATCTTGCACGGGGATTCCGCCTAGCCGCTCATGTATGTTTGATTCCCTGGTTATCCAGGGCCCCATTGAAGCAAACTCACCGCGAGAGAAAGCCTCTTATCAATCGTACGATATGAAGCACTACCATTGAATCCAGCAATCTTCACACAGCAGCGAACCGGCAAAAGTACAGAACCTCAGGGCAGTAACCGCCCTCATACTGTCTGTCCCCACTGGATTATCCGCCACTCATATAGATTTCCATCAGCGACTTCGTGACTTGAGCTTCTTTTGCGCAGCATCACGCACGGCCGCCGGAATATTATGCGAACGGGCTATAAATTTCAGATCATGCTGCCTCAACTGGTTAAGCAAACTGAGGGCTGTTGGAATCGGCGTTTTAGGGTTCATTACGAGATTGACCCTGATTTTGTAATTCTTGAGCCAGTCCCTGCGACGCGATATGTAGCGAATCACATCTTCTCCCACCTGCCTACTCTTGGATACTTCCTCGACTTCCTGTTCCGTTATGGCCGGTGACTTGATGGCGGCCATGGCCACTACCTTATTTGAATCCCGCAGTAGCTGGGCTCTCTGAAAACGCGAACCCATGATTGCCAGGCGTATCTTGACCGGCACAGGAAGAAGATGCACCGGCAGTCTGTCCTGACGAGAGTCATCATCCTCTTTGGATTCCTCCTCCTCTTCTCCGCTGTCCTTCTGGGCGAGTCTAAACTGCTGATCCAAAGCAGCCCTCTGAAGTTCCGCCTCCAACTCGTCTTCCGGCGTCGGCTCTGCCTCTTCCAGTGAGCGTTTCATCTCTTCATAGGCGCTTAACCTGAGCTCCAGCCCGTTACGCACCGCAAGCTCTATGAGGCGCATTGCCGTACTCATGGGGGTATTGGGATTGACATAAAGACTTTCTATGACATCAGGGGCCGTCAGCAGGCGCTGCTGATTGTCAGCTATGGCCTGAGCCACGGACTCGGAACATCCTTTGGCATACCCGGCCAGCACCTCATTAGAAATACGCTCATCCTTGACAAGCCTGAAGGCGACTTTTTCAGGAAGCCGTACACTCGTCAGGAGATACTCAACCACCGCAGTAGGCAGCGACTCGTCTTCCAGTGCCTTGAGCAATATATTTTCAGGCAGACTATCTAGACGCTCTGCGGCTTCGTTGTGTCCCTCTGCAGCCAGCCATGCAAGTGCCGCCACCATTTCCGATGTGCTGAGAACAGGAATAGCCCCTTTCAGAAGCATTCTTCTTGCAGGCTTGCTGTCATCCATCTTCAGGATCTTATCCACTTTTTCAGAAAAAACAGCAGGATCGAAGAGCCCCATTTTACACCTTCAGTCCAAATAAGCAGTTACATCAGATTGAGTATGCGGTTGAGATACGAGTTTGCCTTTCTGAAATTACCATCGT
>JALWFW010000311.1:0-9410 GCA_027013865.1 Polyangiaceae bacterium
GGACGGCGGCAGTCCGTACGGCAGGCATTGGGCATCAGATCCGAGTTTGCAGCAGCGTCATCACACTCTTCATTACTATCGATTACACCATCCCCGCAGTAGGCCTGTTTGCAGTTGGTGCGGCAGGCATCGGCCTGGGTGTCGGAGTTGGCCGTTCCGTCGTCGCACTCCTCTCCATCGTCCACCACGCTATCACCGCAGTGGGCCCGTCTGCAGTTGGTGCGGCAAGCATTGGGCTGTGTGTCGGAGTTGGATTCTCCGCTGTCACATTCCTCGAACCTGGGTTCTCCATCATCCACTATGCCATCACCGCAGGTGGATCTTTTGCATGTCGTCCGACACGTGGCGTTGGGGTTGTCGGAGTTGTTTGCCTCACCCTCGTCACATTCTTCGTTGTATGGGGTCGAGTCATCCACTATGCCATCACCACAGCCTGCTCTCGTGCAGTCAGGACGACATATGGCATTGGGAGCATTGGTGTTCTCATCCCCAAGATCGCACTCTTCTTCCCCTTCGGTCTTGTGATTACCGCAGGTACTGGTGGTACAACTGATTACCGACTCACCCCCTTGGATGGTCTCCACGCATTTGGTGCCAGGAGGACAGTAGTACCCATTCCCACACTTTACGACATCCGTCTTTTTTATGGGATCACTGCAACCGGGAAGAAGATATGCGGATACAGAGAGGGTGAACAAAAATGCCGGAACGATAAGAAATCTGCGCATGACCATCCTCCAGGGTAGTCTCAGTACTCAAAACCAAATGAAAGGGCAGCTCCATGCATGTCACTCGTAGGAGTCACCACGACGGGCACCAGTTTGTACCTAAACAGATAGAAGTAACCCGATGTCAAAAGGGCAACCGTACCCACACCAAGCATGGCAAGACCTATCTTCTGCATGGTTATGGCCCGCTCCTCCCTGACCTCATCATAGACATCATCCTGAAAAGATACTTTATTTCCGTTGATGGATGTGAAGTTGTTTACATCCATCAATATGGCGTCAATTTCGGAACGACCGTAATAGACCATGCCGCTTCCGGCTGCCAACAGCACGATTCCTCCGATGGCGGAAGTCAGTGCCCATGATATGGGATATCTCTCTACCTTCTTGAGTTTCAACGACTTGGTGACCTCACTGAGATGAATATCAATACCAGCTATGACTGAAGCAGGAAGCACGATGTCCCTGTTGAAGGGGACGAATCCCGACTTCTTGGCTGTCACGAGATGGCGGCCCGCCGTAAGGGTTATCCTCTTGGTGAAAGGACATACGCCAAGGTTCATACCATCCACGAATACCTGTGCTCCTTCCTGGGAACATTTGACTTCCAGAATAGCCAGGGTACCCATGAGCTCGAGGTACTTGTCCCTGGCTTCCTTGTAACGTATGGGGGTGACGGGATCCGGTCCGTACTCCAGCACCTTCTTGAACATGAGAGCCGCTTCGAGGGGACGTCCCATGAGCGCTAGGGTGACGCCCATGTTAAATAGGATACGGGGATGAGGCCACATGGAATAAGCCTTCTTGTAAAGCTCCAGGGCCTGCCTCAGTTCCCGTTTTTCGAACATGGAATTGGCCCTCTTGAACAAAGCCCGTGACTTGTCCATATTCTCCCTGGTTACGTTGTCCTCATAAGTTCTAATCTGTGTGACAGGCTCTATTTTGTTCTGGATTACGGTGACGCCCTTTGGCTTGAGCTGGGTAGGCGCCTGCACATTCAAATTGGGGACATCAACCATATCCAGGGACTGGGCATGGGCCAATGACGGAAGGGCCAGTATTACAAAAACTACTATAACTAAGCGGGTTTCACGCATCTGAGACACCTTTCTTCAGTATAGCATCAACAATCGACCATGCATCACTTGCTCGGAAGATGCTGAATGATTTTGGATCTTAAAGCCTGAAGGGCCTGAACCCGCTGCTGTTCCTTGCGCAGCAGTTTCTGAAGGCGCTTCTGAGCATTCTCGGCCTCGAGACGGGCTATCTTCTCCTTCTCTGCAAGAAGCTTGACCTGTGCAAGGGCTTCCTCGGCCTTCAACTTGGCCTCTTCGGCCTTCCTCTTGGCCTCTGCCGTCTCCTGCCATGCCTTCTGCAGCTCTTCATACTGCTTACGGAGTTCCTCCTCGGCCTTCTTGGCCGTATCGCGGGCCTTCATAACCTCTTTGAGTCGGTCGGTGGCAAGAGTTTCGGCCCTCTTCGCCCTTTCGGTCTCCCGGGCGAGTTCCACCATCTTCTTTTTGAGTTCCCGCTCCGCCCGCAGGGCACGCTCGGCCTCTTGCTGGGCCTTCACAGCCTGCATGCGAGCCTGCCTTTCTGCCCCGCGAATCATGATGAGGGCAGCGACGGCACCGGTGGTTATCATGGCCATCAGCACTATGAGGGCGATGAGCATGTAACGCTTGCGTCTGGCTGCCTTGTCTGCCAGCCGGAATGCTTCTGCCAGGAATTCCTTCTCGAGATCAGTAAGACCGCCCTTGTACCTTTTGATCCATAGACGGGCTTCTTCCAGCACGTCTCCCGTCCACAGGAGTCCTGTGGGGCGACCGCGCTGCTCCCACTGTTTGGCAGCTTCACGGAGCTGCTGGAGCATGGCGGCATTCTCGTTGTCTTCCTCCAACCACCTGCGAAGGGTCTGCCAACGGGTTATGAGGGACTCATGGATGAGCTCGACCTGAGCATCCCCCTCCTCTCCTATACTCTGAACGGTGATGAGTCTCGCCCCTGCCAGCTTTTTGAGAATTCTGGCTGCCATGTCACGTCCTAAAAAGGACGTAATCTCAGAGACCATTAGCACAGCACGTGTACCATCAGAGGTAACCAGACGCTGAAAAAGACGCTTCACTGCGTCACGTTCCTGAGTAGTCATAGAAGCCAGAACCGAATCTGCATGCTTTGCGAGGGCTCCGGCAACACCCCCCATCTCGTCGTACACACTGCGCGGAAGAATCTTATGCTGTCTGTCCCTGTTGTCCCACAGTTTGGAAGCCGTGAACTGGAGCAGTGGCAAGGCGGCTGCCTCGTCCTTGAGAGCCTCCACCATCTCGTCCACCATCTTCTCGTCTTCGAAGGCATAACCGGCCATCTGTGCCGGCTTGATGAGGGCCTCCTTCAGTGCCTCCGAGCCTGGAGTCTGAAGTATGGTGATATCCTTGGTGATTTTGTCCATGAGTTCGGCATGCTCGGCCACCCTGTCCAAGAAGTCCGAACGCATGGCCACCACCACACGAATGGGAAGAGAGGGATCGTCAGCAGCACCGGACAGTGCCACGGCAAAGGCCTGACGATTCTCAGGGGAGACCAGGGTAAAAATCTCCTCGAACTGGTCTACGAATACTAGTATCGGATGTCCTGTGGAACGGCTCCTTGCACGAAGCAGTGTTCCCAGCAGTCCAGGCTCTTTGCGCAGACGTTTGGCAAGGACGCGCTCTTCCTTTGCAGCGTCCCTGACATTGGTGGACGAGCCTGATCTGAGCAAAGCCGACGCCAGTCCAGCAAAAGGATCTCGTCCAGGACGAATGACGATGACATCCCACGCCTGACGGGTCCTCTGTTTGAGTGCCGGAATCACGCCTGCCCTTATGAAGGAGGACTTGCCGGCACCTGACGGACCTATAACGGCCAAAAGCGCGTTGTGCTCCAGCTTCTCCAAAAAACGCGCAATCTCGGAATCACGGCCGAAGAACTTGTCGGCGTCACGCTCCTGGAAAGTGGCAAGGCCAGGATAAGGATTGTCTATCTCGCTGATGTGTCCACGCTGCCTCGACGGGTCCAGGGACTCCAGAGTCCTAAGCAGTTCATTGGCTGTCTTGAATCGCCTGTCCTTACGTTTTTCCAGGCACTTGGATACTACTTTGTCCAGCTCAGGGGGGATATCGGGATTCAATTCCCGAACGGATCTCAACTTCTTCTTGAAGTTGGTGACCTCCCTGGCAAGGACCTGAGCTGAACGTGTCCCCACCGGGTGCTCGCCCGTGAGCATCTCGAACAGTATGACTCCCACGGCCCAGATATCGGTCTGTACGTCCACCTTACCTGCACCCCACTGCTCGGGAGACATATAGGCGTAGGTACCCATTATGGCACCTGCCTTGGTGAGCCCCTGCTCTTCCTGACTTTCGGACTTGCCTATATCGCTGAAATCCTTGGTGGCCGTACGCAACTGCTCCTCGAACTGTTCTTCACCACCGTGGGCGGCGCCAATCATCTTGGCCAGACCGAAGTCGAGAACCTTGACCCTGCCGTCTTTCAGGATGTAAATGTTGTCGGGTTTGAGATCCCTGTGAACTATGCCCTTCTCGTGAGCGGCAGCCAGAGCCTTCACCACCGGAACGATATACTGCACCGCCTGGGTCCAGTGCAGCCGCCTCTCCTTGAGTATCTTGGACAGTGGAGCACCATCGAGGTACTCGAGAACTAGATACGACTGTCCCTTGTACTCGCCGGCATCATAGATGGTGACTATGTTCTCGTGATTCAGGCGCGCCGTGGCCCGGGCTTCGAGCATGAAACGCTGGCGGAACTTCTTCTTGCCGCTGATTCTCTTGCTGAGGAACTTGATGGCGACACGACGTCCCAGCTTGGTGTCATGAGCCATATACACGGCCCCCATGCCACCGCGCCCCAGCAATTTGATGAGCTCGTATTTGTAAACCATGACTCCGGGTCCGAGTCCGTCGGAGTCCATGTTCATGCCGGCAGAGCCGGAACGGCTACCGACTTTCGCCTTGCCTTTTGCGATGACCTTCTCCCCCAGACGGGAAGCGGATATGCCTGACGTCGAGGTGGACTGAACGGAGTGTTCCTCTGTTACCGTACCGTCGTCATTGAAGGAGACGACCCAGTCTTCCTCTTCCTGAGCGGAAGGCTCTTCCGGAAGCTGCTCCTCAGGGAGCTGGGCCGGAGGAACACCCTTGAGGGTGGTTTTAGGGGTTCCTGAGGTGGCCGGAGGAGTGGGTGCAGGAGGCATACCTCCCTGTAAAGTCATCTTGGGACCTTTATTTCCTGGAGTCTTGTCGTTACCAGCCATGATCAGCACCTTATCCGTCAGGTTATGGACCGGGGAATATTCCCCGCCTGGGACAGTTTTTCAGAATGTGTATGTTACCCCATATATAACATGGTGTGAAGCCATAATTGTGGTTAAGATACCGTGAGTACGGACCATTTCAGTATACACATATGAGCTGTCTTGAAACTCGTGTGCACGAAAATCCGTTTGCGTACCATTGCCGCAAGCAAAAAATATCATCGCGACACAGGGGTGTTACAACCCTCGTGAGGATTTACGGCGCCACTGCACCAGACTTTCAGTAATTTTCAGATTTGGGAGCGGGCGACGGGGTTCGAACCCGCGACATTCAGCTTGGGAAGCTGACACTCTACCAACTGAGTTACGCCCGCCCAGAACCGAAGAAATATCGTAGGGATGATGGCCTAAATGTCAAGCATTTCTGAACGTCCCCGAAAAGAGTTACACCATCACCGCCTGCTTTCGGATACCTTTTATCAGATGCGGACAGCCACTGCTTCTGCCATCCAGAATCAGCTTGACTTGAAGCCACCCTTTTCAGATCGTGAATCACTATCCAAGCAAAGGAGGATTACGAATGGCCAGAAAATACAACTTTTATCCAGGTCCGGCAGTTCTACCTGAATCCGTACTCAACCAGGCCCTGTCAGATATATGGGAATTTGCCGGCACGGGAGTTGGCATACTGGAGATAAGCCACCGTTCCGACGAGTTCGATGCCGTACTCAACTCTGCTAAGGACCGGGCCAGACGGCTCATGAACATCTCCGACGATTACGAGATTATTTTCGTCCAGGGTGGAGCATCCATGGTCATGGCCATGCTCTCCATGAACTTCATACATCAGGGCGACCTGGTACAGTACGTGGACACTGGCCGCTGGTCCCGCCGTGCCATAAAGGAAGGCGAGCGCCAGGCAAACAAGGTTGGAGCCACGGCCGAGGTAGTCTGGTCTGGACAGCAGTACGACTACACCATGCTTCCGAACTGGGATGACGTCAATATAGCCGATAACGCCCATTTCCTTCACATAACCTCCAACAACACCGTTGTCGGAACCCAGTTCAAGACCTTCCCCGACACCAACGTCGACATTATCGCCGACATGTCTTCCGATTTCTTCTCGAGACCAATCGACGTAAGCAAATTCGCCATGATTTACGGCGGTATACAGAAAAACCTCGGACCCGCCGGATCGGCCATGGTCATAATCCGCAAGGACATGCTCGATCAGATACCGTTCCCAAGCGGTCTGTCCGAAATGCTCGACTTCTCGGTATACGTAGCCAAAAATTCCCTTTACAACACTCCGGCCGTCTTCGTCATCTACATGGTGGAGAAAGTCCTGGCATGGCTCGAAAACGATATCGGTGGTCTAGACAACATGGCCAACCTCAACAATGAGAAGGCCACCAAACTATACGACTTCATCGACGGCAGCGGCGGTTATTACTACTGCACGGTTCCCAACCGTGACGACCGCTCAGTGATGAACGTTACCTTCCGTATCCACGATCACAACCTCGAATCAGTATTCATCGATGAAGCCACCCAGGCCGGGTTCATCGGTCTTAAGGGGCACCGTTCCGTGGGCGGCATGCGCGCATCCATATATAATGCGCAGACATTACAGGCCGTAGAGGAACTCACCGACTTCATGAAAACCTTCATGTCCAACCACTGACGACCTTCCCTCCCACGAGCATCCCATAAAACCAATCATGGAACCTACTGATATAACTCATTGATATTATTGAATAATTTATATAGGGGAGCGCTGTAATATCAGGTCGTGAAGAAGTACCAGAGGGCATATCCCACGGCAGAAAAAAGGAATATACCCACTACCCAGAAAATCCAGGAAGAAGGACCCTCCTCCAGGGAGATGTCTTCCTCATCGAAAGAAAGGGAGGCTAAATCAGGTGGAGTATGCCCGTTATGGTCGGTGTAATCCAATCGAGACGGGAGTTCCTGTGAACTCACCTGTGAGTCTGGTTGGCCAGAACCCGGGATATAATCCCGAACATGACCTGAAGGGTCAGACGAATCGTGTACGGCTGTATCTGCAAATCTGTTTATCTCTATCGAAGATACTGAAACAAGAGAGGCCAGCTCACCTTCGACGAGCTCCTTGAGTTTACTCAGTGAGTGTGAAGTGGCCCGGGAACGTGACATAGATGCCCTTACATCCGACACGAGCCGGGCCACATCCCCGCGCCCTACCTTTAGACCGTGTGAAAAAAGGAACTCTGTGAGGACATCGCCGAAATCCGAAGCACTCTCATAGCGTTCATCAGGATTCTTCGCCAGTGCCCTGAGCACTATTCTATCGAGCTCCACGGGAACGTCGGGATTTATGTGAGATGGTGCCGGAACAGCACTCTGGCGAATCATTTTCAGGGTTTCCATATCACTGGCACCCTTGAACAGACGGCGTCCGGTGAGGAGCTCCCAAAGCACTATTCCCGTGGAGAAGATGTCACTTCTGGGAGTAGCCGGATACCCTTCCAAAAGTTCTGGAGCCAGATAGGAATACTTTCCCTTGACCTGACCGGGCTGTGACTTCTCCAAAGAGACCGATGCCTTTGCAAGGCCGAAATCCACTAATTTGACGTCACCATTGAGCGACAGCAGGATGTTTTGTGGGGTGACGTCCCGGTGAACCACTCCAAGAGGCTGCCCTGTTCCGGGATGAACGGCATTATGGGCATAGTGAAGAGCCTCTAGTACCTGAGAGATTATGAACACAGCCACCTTCATGGGAACATGACGCCCCTGCCAGACCTGACGTAGGTTCACCCCCTCGATATACTCCATCACTATGAAAAAGTGCTCCCCACTTTGCCCCACGTCGAACACGGACACTATGTTTGCATGCTGGAGATAAAGGGAAAGACGGGCCTCATCCAGGAACATCTTCAGAAACTCGTCCTTGAGCACAGGCTTGATTCTCTTGATGGCCACGATCTTCCTGAATCCGGGCATGGTTTCCATCTCAGCCCTGTAAATCTCAGCCATCCCGCCCGCGTTCACCTTCTCAAGAATCCTGTACCTGGATGTGTCCATTCGCACCCAACTCCCATGGAGTATAAGATGCGCCTATGTTATACAAAAAGACCTATTAGTCCAGTATCACGGTTTTACGAAACTGAAAAAACGCTTTAATTTTCACATGTTATATGAAAAACCTTACATCTTTTTAACACTGTTTCCACAATTGTAGGGGAGTCTGATGAAGAAAAGCTCACTTGATGTCTGACGTGCTGCTCTGTCTGGCGCTCTGCACCACCTGTGCTGCCTGCCCCTTGTCACTGCGGGAGGCAGGTGCGGTCCGACGCTCTACGACAGATGACTTACTGTATGAGTAGTATATTCCCCCACCAGCCATGAGCATTCCCACGAGAGACATGAGGACGGGAATCAGGGGGAAAGAGCTTTCCTGGCGCCTATGGACAGGCATTTTCTCTGTACGTAGTTTGGCTGGATTGCCTTTGCGCCGCTCCGAACGCTTGTGCACCGTCCCCAGTTTGTCAGCCATGGCTTCGAGTTGAGCGGCAACGGCATGCAGGTCCGTTGGACGCGCATCCGGATCCCTGGACAGGCACTTCTCTATGAGCTTACTCAGTTCTCCGGGGAGATCCGGCCTGAGCTCGTACACCTTCGGACGCCTGTCACCTATCTTGTCCTTGAGGATGCGCTCCGTGGACTCGGCATTGAAAGGCGGACGACCGGTGAACATCTCGAACATCAAGGCTCCAAAGGAATAGACGTCACTGGCAGGACTGGGTTCCTGTCCCACGATGAGTTCAGGGGCTATGTATTCAGGAGTTCCCAGGGTGATGCCGGGACGGGTTAGGTCCTCGTCTTCCTGAACAGACTTGGCTATGCCGAAGTCGATGAGTTTCACCCGCTCCTGCCCTTTGTAATCACGTACCAGATACACGTTCTCGGGTTTTATGTCCCTGTGAATGAGTCCTGCCTCGTGGGCAGTCTGGATACCTCGGGCGAGATCAGCCGCGATCCGGCACCCACGGGCGACCTCCACTGGGCCTCTAACGAGCTCCCAGCCCAAATCTTGACCTTCCAGGAGCTCCATGACGATGTAGGGCTTGCCACCCTCGGTGAATCCGTAGTCCATGACCTGAACCACTGCAGGATGGCGTATCCTGGAGGCTGCCCTGGCCTCACGCTCGAACCTCGCGGCTGCCTCGTCACGGGTCATGTCCGCGCGCTGTTCCAGGAGTTTGAGGGCAAGTCGCTTGCCAAGGGCGATGTGCTCCACCTCGAAGACCTTGCCCATGCCTCCGTGTCCCAGCACAGAGCGTACTCGGTAGCGGCCACCAATGACATCCCCGGGTTCGGGCTCTCCC
>JALWFW010000311.1:9420-22978 GCA_027013865.1 Polyangiaceae bacterium
CATCCCTGTGGGAGCGCTCTTCTTTGATGTGCTGGACACCGAAAATGGTGTGCATGAACTCGGCCACCACGAAGGAATCCATGCCCGGACGTCTGGCAGCCAGATACCTGGCCAGCATCTCCACCACTTCACGGGCCGTTGGTCTGCGCCTGGGATCAGGTTCGAGCATCCTGAGTATGATCTCGTCCAGACCATCGTCCTTCCTGCCTATAAAGGCGCATGGAGGCTCCACCTTCGGGCCTGCGGCACGCTTTTTTACCTCCTCCATGGAGTTCTCTTTGTTCTTGGGGAAAAGACGGCGCCCCGTGACCAGTTCCCAGAGCACTATACCCAAGGAGTACACGTCACTTTGCCCTGTCAGACGTGCTCCTGCAGCCTGCTCGGGTGACAGGTAGGGCATCTTGCCGTAAATGATACCCGGTTTGGTCAGGCGCTTGGCCTCACTGGTCAAGGCAAGCCCGAAATCCAGGATTTTCACCTCACCTTCATAGGTGACCATGATGTTCGGAGGGGATATGTCCCTGTGTACCAGGCCCATGTCTCCATAGCGGTGGGCATAGTCCAACCCCTTGGCAACTTCCTTGCCTATGAAGGCAATGATTTCCAGGGGGAAAGGCTTCCTGACCTCTGCACACTGGTTCCAGATCTTCCTCAGGTTGGCTCCTTCCAGGAATTCCATGGCCATGTAGGCCTGCTGCCCCACAGTACCCACGTCAAGAACCTGAACGAGATTGGAATGGTGCAGTTTCACCGCGATTTCCACCTCCTGGCGGAACCGCACGAGTGAATCAGGTCCACCCTGGGGCAAAATGCGCTTGATGGCACAGACCCTGTCCACGCCAAGGGCCTGGGACACGGCAAGGAATACCTCACCCATGCCACCCTTGCCCAGAGAATCAAGAAGGATGTACTTGCCGAATCTGGTGAAGTCGCTTGTGGTGGTCATACTCACACTTTATCCTACATCATGCGACATAGACAAAATTGTGAGTATTTAATGTTCCCTCTGATTCATGACAATGTTGGAACTGAAAAAAGTCTTTTATTTCAATAAGTTACAGCTTACTGAAGTTTGCGGAACTCAGACTTGGGCTCGATGATCTCGTTGGGATGCTCGTAAATACGGGCTATTCCCTTGGTGGCCTGATACTTGGGATCCTCGCATGCAGGATCGTGTCCGCACACAGAACCGTCTGTGGACGGATTTTCATGGTATACGGTAATGACACCCTCGTAATTACGCAACACCGTCAGATGGTCGTTGCGGGAGAGCACGTACTGGGGTCCGATGGGGATCTTGCCACCGCCTCCGGGAGCATCCACCACGAAGGTGGGAACCGCCATACCAGTAGTATGTCCGCGCAGAGCCTCGATTATCTCTATGCCCTTGCCTATGGATGTGCGGAAGTGGCCGATACCGCGTGAAAGGTCGCACTGATAGATGTAGTAAGGCTTCACGCGAATCTTGAGAAGTCCGTGCATCAGTTTCTTCATCACGTGGGGGCAGTCGTTGACGCCTCTGAGAAGAACCGTCTGATTGCCAAGGGGCACGCCGCCGTCGGCGAGGCGGGCACAGGCCTCTGCCGAATACTCGGTTATCTCGTTGGGATGGTTGAAGTGAGTATTCACATAGACAGGATGATACTTGCGAAGCATGTCCACCAGCTCATCGGTTATGCGCATGGGAAGCACCACGGGCATACGTGAACCGATACGGATTATCTCCACGTGGTCGATGGCCCGCACGTTTTTGAGGATGTACTCCAGCTTATCGGTGGGAAGCATGAAGGGGTCACCGCCCGAAAGGAGCACGTCACGCACCTGAGGTGTGTTGCGGATGTATTCTATCTGTTTGTCGATGACGTCACGGCTGTAGTGATGGTCCACCTCACCCACGAGTCTGCGACGTGTGCAGTGACGGCAGTACATGGAGCAGCGCTTGGTCACCAGCATGAGCACACGGTCGGGATAACGGTGGGTCAGCCCCTCCACCGGGGAGTCCACGTCCTCATCCAGGGGATCGAGAAGATCTCCGGGGGAGATGAACGTCTCGAAGGAGGTGGGGATGGCCTGCTTCTTCACTGGATCTTCTGGATTGTCGGGGTCTATCAGACTCAGATAGTACGGGGTGATGGACATGCTGAAGAGCTCGGTGGTTATTCGCACCTGGCGCTCTTCCTCTTCGGTGAGGGGATAGACTTTCTTGAGTTGTTCCACGGTCCTCACCGAATGTCCCAGCTGCCACCTCCAGTCTCTCCACTGGGACTCGGTGACATCTGCCCACTCGGGGATTTCTTTCCAGTTACGCATATCAGGCCTCCTTAACCAACGTATCTCTCTTCATATACCTTGCGTACGAATTCACTCTCGCGGACCATCTGGAGTGCTATCTCGGCGTGATCCTTGGTGTATCCGTTACCTATGAGCATGGTGACGTCCTTGCCGATTCCCTCGGCTCCAAGGGCGGCCTTGGTGAAGTCCGTGGCCATGGAGAAGAAGTATACCGTGCCATCCTCGCGTGCGGCCATTATGGCGCCCATCTCGCAGTTGGGGCGGCTCACCACGGAGATGACCACGTCGGCCAGCTCGCCTCCGAATGCCTCGCGGGTCTTCTCGTACATACCCACGGCATCAGAGGCATCCATGCGGAAGTAGCCGTCCAGGTAAGGAACACTCTTCAGGAACTCCAGTCCCTTCTCAGACGAGGCAGTGCCCACCACCTTACCGGTGATGCCGGCATATTTCTTGGCAACGTAGGAGCACAAAAGGCCAGACTTGCCGCTGGCGCCCACGATGAGAACGTTCATTCCGGGATCCACGAGCTTGGCGGTCTGTGCTGGAGCGCCGGCTACGTCGAGGATTGCCAGGGCGAGTTTGTCGTCCATGTCATCGGGGAGCTTGGCCCAGATGGCACTCTCGAACAGGATGGCCTCAGCATCCACCTCTACCTGATCCGTGTCGGTGTGCACTTTTTTGATCTCGTGAATCTTCAAGGGAGTCAGCGACAGGGATACGAGAGAAGCGATTCTGTCACCCTCTTTGAGATCTATCTTGTCCCTGATGGCGGAACCGATACGTTTGACGCGTCCTATGAACATTCCGCCGGACCCGGTGACAGGGTTCTTGTGCTTGCCGAACCTGTCAACGATGGAGAGCATGATTTCCTTGATTTTCTCGGGATCTCCACCTGCCTCGTCCTTTATCTGGGTAAAACTGGCGCTGTCTATGTTCAGAACGTCCACCTGACACAGTATCTCGTTGTCATAGAGCTTGGACATGTCATTGTCCACCTTGAGAGCCGGCTGGGGAAGCACTCCCTTGGGCTCTATTACTCTATGTGTTCCGTAGGGATTTCCTTTGAGTTCGGTCATCAGATCACCTCCTTGGTTTCACAATCTCTATTTGAACCGGGGGTAAAATGCAAGTGGATTGTGCATTACGACATAGGGTACGCCCAGGTTTCACTCAGCCATTGCCCTGACGGGCTCCATACCGCAGGCAAGAAGGTAAAGTGCCCTGTCGTTCATGATGTCGTACTCGGTGGTCACCCTCTGTACCTGGGCCCTGGTAAGGGACACTCGAGCATCGAGCACGTCGCTGAGCACGGCCACGCCTTCTTTGTATCTCGCAACGGTGTCCTCGTAGTTGGCACGGGCCTTGCGTACGGCAGCGGCGGACTTGAGCAGCATTGCCTCGTGTTCCTTCATGGATGAGTAATGCCTGCTTATCTCCAGGGTAATGAGGCGATGGATCTTCTCCTGCTGCACCTGCATCTTGCGGGCCATCACACCGAGTTTGTCCTGTTCGAGGCCCTCGGAATTCCACTGGAAGTCCCATTTGAGCACGGCCCCCACGAAAAAGGCATTGTCGGGATATATGGGGCCAAATCCTTCGTTGTGTTGGTATGATCCCACCACCATGACCTTGGGTACACCGTTCCAGAACATGGCCTTGCGTCCGTGTCTTATCTGCTCGAGTCTGTGGGCTATCATCCTGAACTCGGGACGCGTGGCCTTGGCATGCTGCATACACGCGGCACGCTGGGGTATACGGTCCACGGTCCACTTGACGGGCTGTGGGGTATAGGGCTGCTTGGGATCGCCTCCTATAAGATAGGTGAAGTACTGACGGGCCAGAACTTTCGACAGCGCTATGCGGCTACGCTGGGCATCCACCTCACTCCTGGCCAGTTGAACGGTTCTGATGTCGGCAGCGATGGCGACCTTCTCCTCCACGAGAGCCCTGACCCTGCGTTCCTGCTCGTCTAGAAGCCGACCCGCATCCACCAGAACCTGCTCGTAGGCCTCGGCCTTCAGGCAGTTGAAGTAGGCCTTGACCACCTCCTTTTTTAGAAGGCGTATCTTCACCTTCTCGTCACTCTTCAGGGCGGCGATCTCACTCATCTTGGAGCGGTAGTACTCCCTGAGCATGAGCAGAGGGGTTATGGGCTGCACCACGGTGACCGTACCCTGAGCCGTCTTTTGACCCCTTATCTTCATTGGAGGCATGGATGCATCCACACCCATGTTCTGCATCATCTGGACGAGCTGCGGAGACAGCTCGACGTTCATGTACAGGGAATCGTTCCAAAACAGTGCATTGGCCTCCACTTTTATAAGGGGATAGAACTTGCGTTTTATCATGCGCCCCTCCATGGAGACCTTCTCCTGCTCGAGACGGGCCACCCTGGCATCCATGGACTGAGACGCAGTCATCACGAGAGCGTCCCGCAAATTTATGGTCTTAGACACGGGAGTCCGGCCGGAAGGGCTCTGCGGGGAAGAATCGTTCTTTGAAGAACGATTTTGCGCATTTCCCGTACTGGGAGTCTGATCCGTACTTTTCCCTGCTTTTTCCACTGGCGCAGGCCTGACGGTTTTCGAATCTGCCTTCAGGGCCTGCACGCCCGTCTGTGAAGACTCCGGGGGTGCGGCAACTATGAGAAGCAGTACAATAGCCCAATCAAGCATGGGATTCCTCCTTGTGTGAGGGACGCGGCGCGAATAGGTAGTAAAACACGGGAATGACCACCAGCGTCAAAATCGTGGCAAAGGCCAGACCGAATATGAGGACTATTGCCAGAGGTGCCCACATGCCTCCCTTGAACGCCAGGGGAATGAGTCCGCCGATGGTGGTGGCTGCAGTAAGGAGAATCGGCCTGAACCTAGCGATGCCAGCCTCGACGATGGCCTCCTTGAATCCCATTCCCTCGGAGACATGGGTCTCGACGAAGTCCACCCATACCACGGCATTCTTGATGACCACTCCTGCAAGTGCGATGATACCTATGAACGCAGTGTAACTCATGCTTATTCCGGTGATCATGAAGCCAACCAACGCTCCCACGAGGGCCAACGGTATGGTTCCCATGAGAATAAGTGCCCTCCTTATGTCTCCAAGCTGGATGACCAGTATTAAAAAGAGCATGAACAGTATTATGAGGAAGATGTTGGTGAGATGCCCGAAGGACTTCCTTCTCTCCTTCTCCTCACCGCCTATCTTGACCTTGTACTTGGGCGGTATGTTCATTTTCTTGGGAATCAGGGACATTATCTGCTCGACCACGTTCTTGGTGGTGGTCCAGGAGGCGATGTCGGCATACACCGTGACGGTTCTGCTGGCATCATGCCGTATTATCTTGCCCCTGTCCCATTCGGGTTCGAGGTGTGCAATATACGAGAACGGTATGTACGCCCCGGTGTAGGTGGATGGAATCTGCAGTGAGAGCAGATCCGTGGGGTTCTTCACTCCCTTGAGATACAAAGACACCGGTATGGGCGTGTCTCCGGCACTCCAAGTGGTCAGGGGCAGTCCGTTGGTGGACGACAGCAGGGTGGTCACCACGTCCAGACGCATGAGTCCCACACGGGAGGCCAGGCGGTCGTCGAGTTTGACTTTCACGGCAGCAGCCGGGGTACCCATGTCGTCACGCACGTTGTATACCCCCGGAAGTGAACGCATCAGAGCCTGGAGCTGCTCCGACAGTTTTTGAAGCTCCGACAGGTTGTCTCCCTGCAGTTCGATGGCCACTGGGGAATCCACGGGAATGCCCAGTGCCAGGGGTTTCACAAGTATCCTGGCATCCGTGAGATCCGAGAACTTATCCGGGATCTCGGCCATGAGCGCCTCGGCCTCGGCCGTATTGTGGCAGTTCACCAGGATCTGAGTGAGGTTCTGGGCATTGAGTTCCGGGAACATGGCCATCCAAAATCTGGGAAGACCCATGCCCACCACAGACAACGTCGTAGCCACCCGCCTGTCCTCAAGAAGACGTGACTCTATGGTCCTGGACACCCGTTCCGTGTTCTCCATGGAGCTTCCCTCCGGGGTCCAGACCGTGAGATAGAACTGCTCTCTTTGGGCATGGGGGAAGAACGTCACTTTCACGTGATACCTCATGGCCCACACGGTGACCCCGAAAACCAGTACAGACAGGAGAAAAACCACAGGCCATCCGCGAAGGCTGGCCCTCATGAAGGCCACGTATGAACGTCGTAGCAGGCCTGGCTCGTCCTGTTTGGAGGGATTACTGCCGGGAACCGTGCCATCATCCTCACCGCTGTCACTGCCCGAACCTGACTGGGCCTCCATATTCTTTTTGTAACGCTTGCCAAACCTGAAGAAGAAGTAGGCCATGAGCGGCGTCAGGGTCACGGATATGAAGAAGGATGCCCCGAGAGACAGTGTAATTACCCACGGCAGGGAGCGAATGTAGGCTCCCATCTCATCAGGCAGTAGGACCAGGGGGAAGAAAGCCAAGATGGAGGCGATGGTTCCTCCAAATATGGGGATGAGTAGATCCTGGGCTCCCTTTATGCAGGCGGTCTTCAAATCGAGCCCCCTGTCCAGGAGCACGTGGATGTGGTCGATGACGATGATGGAGTTGTCCACGAGCATACCCAGGGCCACGATGAACGCCGCGATGGAAGCACGCTCCAGATCTATGTGAAGCACGGGCATCATCGCAATGGAGGCGATGATAGCCAGTGGAAGGCCTATGGACACCAGGAATGCCGAACGGAATCCCAGGAGCAAAAGCAGAGCAATGAAGACCAGAAACATGCTCTGCTGCAGGTTTTCCTCGAAAAGACCCAGGGATCTCTCCACGTGGACGGGCTGATCATGGACAAGGGTCACCTTTATGTCCTCAGGCAGCTCCTTTTCAAACGACTTGAGCACCTGACGTACCTCATCACCCATCTCGACGATGTTCTTCCCCGTCTTCATGGTGACGGTTACGAGAACGGCGTCTTCACCGTTGGTGCGGTATTCGACCATCTGTGGGGAGCGGGGACGGCGCTTGATGTCAAACACCTGTCCGAGGGTTATGGGCTCTCCCGTCTCCCTGGAGATGTCGAAGACCTGGCGCCGCAGTTCCCGGAGCGCTCCGTAACGGGCCGGTGCGTCGAGGCGGTAACTGCGGTGTGGAGTATCGAGCTGGCCACTTGGCATACCCGTATTCTGGGTCTCCAGAAGGCGGCGCAGCTTCAAGGGAAGGACGTGATGATGCACGAGAACCTGGGGATCTATCTCTAGGGCGATCTCCTCCTTCCTCTTGCCTAGGATCTCCACCTTACCCACGGTATCGAGGGCAGTGAGCTGTTTCTTGAGACGCTCCGCCGTGTCTTCCCGAAGTTCATACGTACCGCCGTGAACGGCAATCATCATGCCCACCACGTCTCCGAAGTCGTCTATGACCTTGGGACCTATGATGGTCTTGGGAAGCCGGTCCCTTATGGCTGCGATGCGCGCGCGCACCAGATCCCACTGCTGCTCGAAGTCCGAGTCATATTCAACCTGGACCATGAAGAACGAGACATTTGGACGTGAGAAGCTCTTGACCATCTTCACTGCATCGATGGTCAGGACGGCGTCCTCAATGGGCTTGGACACCTTCTCCTCCACCTCACTGGCGGAGGCACCGGGATATATGGTGAGCACTGCGGCATAGGATATCTTGATTTTGGGGTCCTCACGACGTGAGATGGTCATGTAGCTCCCTATGCCCCAACCGATGATACCCGCCGTGAGCAGAAGGACGACACCGGGGCGTTTTAGCGAATAAGCTGCGAGATTCATGACTCACACCTCACTTGACCAGTCTGACCGGGGCACCCTGATAAAGGAACTGTGCACCACCGGTGACGAGCTTGTCCCCTTCGGTGAGGCCGGTGACACGCACCTCTTCGCCGAAGATCTCTCCGATGTGAACGAACTTTCGCTGAGCCAAACCGCTTTTCTCAACCACATACACGAATGGTCTGGAGGAAGGATCCAGAAGAATCGTTCTCATCGGAACGAATATACCCTTTATCGGATCAGCCGGAATCCTGAATCTCACCAGCATACCCGCCCTCACCCGATAGACTCCGTCCCTCATGACGTTGGACGCAGATATGGTGACACGGTACGTGCGGGTCTTCTCCTCTGGAATATAGGCAATCTCATATACCTCGCCCTCGAGCTTGAGGGAGAGTGCCGGAACCTCGAGGGGAACCTTCATGCCTCTCCTGAAATATCTCAACTCGTGTTCGGGAACGGATACGTTGATCCTAAGTTTAGACAGATCACCGAGCACTCCCACGGGTCTCTGGGGAGCGACGAGATCCCCAACTGACACCATTTTCTTGAGCAAAATGCCCGAAGCCGGCGACTTCAGGGTGGTCTCCCTGACGACACGCCCGGCCCTCTCGAGCTGGGTCAGTGCGGCATCGTACCTGGCCTGTATCCTGTCCAGCTGTGCTCCGGGAATGGCTCCCTTCTCAGTGAGGCGCCTGACCCTGCCCAGCTCCTTTTTCAGGGAATCCACCTGCACCTGGGCAAGACGGCGCATGAGTGTGTAGTCCGTAGGGTCTATGCGGGCTATGGTGCGGCCTTTCTTCACGTAGTCTCCCTCACGCACTGCCATTTTGGTAATGCGTCCGGCAACCTTGAAGTTCAAGATGACCTTGTCCCAAGGCGCCGCCGATCCCGTGTACTCCAGATGTCTGGTTCTCTGCTCGGCCTTTGCTGTACTGATCTTTACTGGTACGGGCCGATGTATGACTTTGCGAGCCTTGTCACGTTGACGATCACAGCCAGACCCCGTAGTGACCAAACTCATGGACAAAACTGCGACGACAATGAGGTAAACATGCTTTTTAAACATGTGGTCTATCGTAAATATTTCAAAAACTCTTTCAAGTTCTAAGATAAAATACCTAATCGTAAATAAAGACCATAGAACGGTATACACTAGTGGTATATAAACTGGTATACAAATCTAACCTTGTGGATGCAAAATTACAGACCAGTGGTCTATAAAAGCTCAAAAAGACTACCAGCAGTATAAACCGGACTCTTGAGTTCCATATCCGTCCCTACGAGAGTTCCACAAGACTTTCCACAGACCCAAATCCCCTGAAACAAACTGGATCACGTCAGCACGAGTCACATCAACCGACAGCAGACAGATTGCCATTAGTTTGATAATCATAGGACATTGGATTATAACGGCACGGTCACAGGAGGATTTGGATATGAATATCAGTGAACTGAAGGAATATGCTGCTCTTCTCAACGAGCATATAGATTTCCTGAGTCAACTGGATCTGGACGATGAAGAAGCTCAGAATCACGTGGAAAAGATGTTCGACTCCCTCTCAGAGCTGGCGTCAGCCCTGGAGGAACTGGAACTGCCCTCCGGTTCCGAAGATGCAGAAGATCTCAAAGAAAAACTCGATACCAAAGAAAAGGAAATAGAAGAACTGAAGGCCAAAATAGAAGAACTGTCCGCCGCCCAAGACGGCAATGATCAGGACGCCGCTAAGGACGGTGAGACATCTTCTAAATTAGAAGAGTACGAAAAACGCCTAAAAGAGTACCGGGACAGGATCCGGGAACTGGAGGAAAGACTGAGCACCATGTCTCAGACATCGGAATCTTCTTCCGGGGACGACAGTGATGAGGAAGAAACCGAGATCGAACGCCCGGAAGATCCCCGCGATGTGGAGGGTTGGGCCCAGTGGATAGCCGAGAACCCCGACGATGAAGACGCACTTCAGACATTCCTCAAGATAGAGAATCAGGTCAAGGTGGAGGGCAACAGCCAACTCCTGGCAGATTTCTATCTCTCGAAATATCATCTGGGGCTGTTCGATGACGAGGCCGAGGCCATATCGCTGCTAAATGAGGCGGCTGCCCTATACGAAGAACTTGGAGACACCGACAGCCTCTTCGGAGTCCTGTTCGAACTTTACACCCTCACCCCCAACGAAAGCGAAGCCCGTAACAAGATCCACGATCTTGTGGCAGAGGAAAATCTGTGGACTGAATACGCCTCCCTACTGATTCAGACCAGTGAAGAATCCGAAGATCCCGAATTGCAGCTCATCTTGGGCCTGGAGGCGGCACGCATCTATGGTGAACGTCTCGGAGATCACGACGAGGCCATACGCATCCTCCAGGTACTTTCGGTGCGCCACGACAGCCCCGAAATCCTCGACGAGCTGGCCACTCTCTACAAACAGAAGGAAGACTGGGATTATCTCATAGAGACACTCGAACGTCGTCTTGCTCACCCATCCACTGAAAAACGTGAAAAGATCTATTATCTCAAGGAGATAGCATCCGTTCAGTGGAAACATAAACACGAATCTCTCATGGCTGCAGGACTGTATGAAGAGGTTCTCTCCCTGGATCCCGACGACATGGAGGCACTCGAGGCTCTGGAGGAGATATACTGCACCGAGGAACTATACTCCCGTCTTGCAGAGACACTGGAACGTAAAGTGGAGGCAACAGAGGATCCTGCCGTGGCACGTCAGACGAGGCGCAAACTGGGCTTCATATATGCCCGTAACTTAAACGAGCACCTCAAGGCCATAGACGTGTTTGAGCACCTCATGGAAGTGCTGGATGACGACATAGAGATGATGCGTGAACTCATGCGCCTTTACGAGGCCACGGGGCGCATGAGGGCATATATCCGGGTGGTGGAGAAGGTCGCCACCCTGACTGACGACGAGGAAGAAAAGGAGACCTTGTACAAGAGACTGGCAACCGAGTGGGAGATGCATCCCTCCACCCGCCTGAAGGCTGCCCAGGCCCTCGAGTACATCCTCGAGTTCCGTCCTGATGCATACGATGTATACGAAAGACTCGAAGAACTGTACGGGGACGAGGAAGAATGGGAGGATCTGGCCCGAGTCCTCACAAAGCATATACAAGCCCTCGAAGAAGACCACGTAAAGGCCAGATATCTCCAGAAACTCGCCGATGTATACTGGAAAAAACTCAGGGACTTCGACTCTGCCCTGGAGAGCATAGACCAGGCGCTAGAGTATCATCCCGATTCCTTGACTCTGATGAAAAGTGCCCTCCCGATATATGAAGAAGCCGGCCGTCACGACCGCGTTCTAGACATGACGGAACGGCTCATCCCCAATACGGAGGAGTCAGCAGAAAAGGCCGAACTTCTTGCACTCAAAGGCAGGGCACTTGTGGCCTTGGGAGAAAGCACCCAGGGAGAGCAGGCATTTCATGAGGCACTGGAACTGGTGCCGGACTTCTACCCCGCCCTCAAGGGACTCGGTGACCTCTATTACGAGGAGGGTCAGTGGTCTAGGGCCGTGGGTTACTACGAGAAAGCCATGGAGCAGGCTTCCAACAAACTCGACTCCCTAGAGATGATGAGCCGTATGGCTCGCGTCTACTACGAAGAGCTCGACCTCGGTGAAAAAGCCGTGGAACTTTACGAGAAGATACTCCAGCAAGAGCCCGGACACCCCCTGGCAGTCAGAGCGCTCGCCGAGCACTACGGTAGGACACAGCAGTGGGAGAAGGCCGCACCGCTGTATCACATCCTGGTTACAGAATCACGAGACATGGCCAAGGATGAGCGTATCAGGCTACTGATCGATGCAGCCCGTGTTGCCCTGAAGGTGGAGGATCTGGACAAGGCAGCCTCGTATTTGGAGCAGGCACGAGAGATCGACGCCACATCCCTCGAAGTTCTCCTCGAACTCGGAGAACTGCGCTTCAAACGCGAGGAATGGGATGGAGCGCTGTCACTCTATCAGGCGCTCCTGGTCGCTCACCGCGATGCCCTTTCATCAGACGAAGTGGCCCGGATTTACTGCAACCTCGGACTCATCAAGGAGAAGAAGGGCGATACCCTCAAGGCCATATCCTTCTACGAGAAGGCTCTGGATGCAGACCCATCCAGTGAGGAAGCCTCTGAAGCCATCATTCGCCTGAGGGAACACACCCAGGAATATGAAAAAGTCGCCGAGATCAAACGCCAGAAAATAGACGCCGAGCAGGACATCGACCGAAAACTCGAGCTCATTGCCGATCTAGCCCGCTTCTACATAGAGAAGGTCAAGGATCTCGACAAGGCTATCGAACTGCAGGAATACGCACTGTCTTTACGTCCCGACGATCGTATGCTCCTGAACGAGGCCCTTGATCTGTATCACATGGCAGAAAAGTGGGACAAGGTAGTCGGAATAGTCCTCAAGCTCGGCTCCATGGAAGAGACACCGGCACTTCAGGCAAAATACCTATACAGCGCTGCCCTCATATATGACGAGGAAATCGGGGATTACGATTCGGCAATGGAATATTATGAAAGGTGCCTCGACCTCGATCCCCTGGAGGAAGACGCCTTCCAGCGTGTGAAGAAAATCCTGACTGAAAGAGAGGACTGGAGGGAACTGACCAGGGCCATTCGCAGACAGCTCAAGCGCGTCCCCGACTCCATGAACAACCCCCTCATGTGGGACGAGCTAGGACGGATTTACGAGGAGAAGCTGGGAGACACCGAGACTGCACTGGCTGCGTACGAGGCTGCGGCCAAACTCGATCCCTCTCCGGAACGCGATTCCAGACTGGCTGAGATGTATATAGTGGCTGGTCCAGATCACCTGGACAAGGCTGCTCACTATCTCCACAGGGTCCTCGAACACGAGCCCGAAAATGAAGACGCCCTGCGCAAACTCTTCAAAATATACGTTGCCCGCAGGGATCGCGACGCCACGTGGGTACTGGCTGCGGCTCTTGCCATGTATGGTTTTGCCTCCGAAAAGGAGCAGCGTTATTACGAGCAGCACCGTCCTGAGTCCCTGCCCAGAGCCACTGGTGTCATGACCGACGACATGTGGGAAGAGATGCTCAAGAGTCCTGAGGAATCCCTGTATCTCAACAAGATTCTTGCAGGCCTGGGACATCACCTATCACTGTTTTTCGCCCGTCCCCACAAGGATTACGGCATATCACGCAAAGAACGTCTGAACCTGGAGAACGAGGAATATGACTTCGTGAAGGCCTACAACTATGTGACGCGCCTGCTTCTCATCGAAGCGCGTCCCGAACTGTACTTCCGTGAAGGACTTCCACTTCCTATTCAGCTCGCCAACACGCGTGAGAAGAACTCCTTGATGCTCTCGTGGCTCCTGGAGCGCTCCAGATTCGAGAAAATGGACGAGTGGGATGCCGCATACTACTTCTCCAGGGAACTGCCCTTCCTCAGGCCCGAACGTCTCTTCCGAAGAGCTGCACCTGCTCCTCAGGATCTCTA
>JALWFW010000312.1 GCA_027013865.1 Polyangiaceae bacterium
TTTCAGGAGTCTTATGAGGGACATCACCGGAAGTCCCTCTATGGCCGAGGGATCAGGACCTGATACGGATTCAAACAGGGTGATGCCTCGCTGCTCTATTTTGTAGGCTCCGGCAGTATCATGGGACTGATCTGCCTCCACGTAACGCCTTATTTCCGCAGGGCTCAGAGGGCGCATGTTCATGTGGTGTATGACAAGCTCCTGGGCAATGTCAGAACCGCGTACCACGGCAATGCCCGTGATGAGCCTGTGGGTACGGCCACTCATGCGTTCGAGCTGCTGGACGGCTTTCTCTGAAGAGCCGGGTTTACCCAGGATGCGGCCTTCGAACTCCACCACCTGATCCGCACCGACCACGAAAGCGTCGGGATACCTGGCCGCAACCGCCTGTGCCTTCTCCAGGGCTAGTCTCAGGGCCAGCTCCTCGGCACTCTCATCAGGCTGCAAACGTTCTTCGACTTCTGGAGATACTGCCTCGAACTGGAATCCCGCTCTTCTAAGCACGGCAGCCTTATAGCGGGATGTACTGGCAAGAACGAGATGCGCCATCTGGATTACCCCCTTCATTCAGTGTACTGTTGTAAAATCCGGCTTGGTAGGAAGCTTTACACCCGGAGGCGGTCCTGGTGGCGGAGACGCTGGACCCATGGCTGTATTATTCGCACCAGAAGGCTGAGCCACGTCACTTTGGCGCGGAACCGTAGGTTTGTCATTCTTGTCCGGAGGAGGAGGACTGTCGTACTGGACATTCATGGGATTCGGGGGAGGAACGCTACCCTGAAGGGGCCTAGCCTTCCCCAAAGCCGTCCCTGCAGGAGTAGCAGAGGCCGAAGGTGTCGCATCAGGCGTGCCAGTACTGCCCTTTTTCACCCCACCAGTAGTGCCAGGCTTCTTCCCGGATTCCTTCTGCTGCCGTCTGAGAAGCCCCAGGGCACGCGCAGCCCGCTGAGCCGCTCCCTGAACACACTTTTCCAGTTCAGCACCACACGGTACCCCGGCACAGGCCTCATATTCACGTCTAAGTTGAGGTGGCATCTTGGACATGATGTCCTCACAGTGCTTGACCATGGTATCGTGGTGGGTAATGAGCACGTCCCGCGCCTCTTTACCTTCGACCAGAGCCAGTTTGCAGGAAAAACTCTTCTCGCAGTAAGAAGCCTTTGCTGCAGTCCGTTCTGACGAAGCCTTGGATTCGGATGCTGCGCCATCGTGGGATTTTACTTTCTGTCCGGCAGCCTCCGGGGAGGAGGCCTTCTTGCAGCCTTGCCACATCAGGGCAGTCAACACCATGAGCACAAACACGGTATGGCGAACGGAAAACGGTGATTTCATCGGTTCCTCCATCATAGACAGATGCCACACAGTAACACACCGGCAGCCGAAAAGACATCCCGTCGCATATTTTGTGTCCAGCTCCGCTCATATCAAGCAAAATCATCAACAGACAGCCCGAACGAGCGAAGAGCGCATCCTGGAACTCACCACGTAAGACTTCTGATGCATACAGGAATACGGGTGTCAATTCCCCTTTTTAGTTCATTCATGTGGATTGAAGTCAGTCAAGAAACCTGGGATGGAATCACTCGTCTTCAGGAAGTTTCGAGCCCAGGGCTTCCTTGAAGATGTCCCCAAGGGTGGGATTGGAACCGCCAACTGCACCCTGAACGGTCTCATCATGCTGGGCGCCCCTGATGGACAGGGAGATGCGTCTGTCGGAAGGATCGATACCTATCACCTTGACCTTTACGGTCTGACCGGCCTCGAGTACGTCCCTGGGATCCTCCACGCGCTCATCGCTGGTCTCGGACACGCGTACGAGCCCCTCTATGCCCTCCTCGAGCTCTACGAAGGCACCAAAATCGAGGACTTTGAGTATTTTGCCCTCAACCACGGAACCGATGGGATACTTCTGGGGAATGCTCTCCCACGGGTCTGGAGTAAGCTGCTTGATACCAAGGGAGATCTTAGGACGGTCGTGCTCGAAGTCGATGTTGAGTACTACGGCCTCTACCTCATCACCCGGCTTGTAAAGCTCGCTGGGATGACGGACCTTCTGTATCCAGGAGATGTCGGAGACATGGACGAGACCGTCTATGCCCTCTTCTATCTCGACAAAAAGGCCGAATTCCGCCACGTTGCGGACCCTTCCCTTGACCACTGAACCGATGGGATACTTCTGGGGAAGCAGCTCATAGGGATTGGGCTCCAGCTGCTTCATGGAGAGGGATATCTTCGTGTTCTCGACGTCTATGTCCAGGACCACTGCCTCAACGATGGCTCCGACCTTGAGTACATCTGAAGGATCCTTGATGCGCTTGGTCCAGGAAATCTCGGAGACATGAATGAGCCCCTCTATTCCTTCCTCGAGCTCGACGAACGCTCCATAGGGAGCCGTGGATATCACGCGACCGCGAACCACCGTACCCGGGGCATAACGCTCTTCGGCCGTCTCCCAGGGATTGGGAGAAAGCTGCTTCATGCCAAGGGATACCTTATGGCCCTCTGGATCGAATTTGAGCACCACTACCTTGACTTCCTGTCCAGACTTCAGTTTGGTACGGGGATCGGACAGGCGGCCCCAGGAGATGTCTGAAACGTGGAGAAGACCGTCTACACCACCCAGATCGATGAATGCACCGTACTCGGTAACGTTCTTCACCACACCGTTGACTACTGCGCCTTCCTGAAGATTGGCCAGGACCTCTGCACGCTTGCGTTCAAGTTCCTCTTCTATTATCGCTCTGCGGCTGAGGACGATATTGTTGCGCTTTTTGTGGAACTTGATGATTTTGAAGCGGTACTTCTGTCCCACCACCTTCTCGTCCTTGACAGGCTTTACGTCCACCTGGCTTCCGGGAAGGAATGCCTTGACGTTGCCCTTTATCATGACGGTATAACCACCCTTGACGGGCTGGAGGATTTTGCCCTCCACTATTTCACCGTTCTCGTGGATTCTGGACAGCTCGTCCCATACCTTCAGTTTGTCGGCACGCTCCTTGGATATGCGGATGGAACCGTCTCTGTCGATGTGTTCGATGTAGACCTCGACCCTGTCGCCCACCTTCACGTTGGGCTCACCGTCGATGTCCACAAATTCACTGATATCGATGAAACCTTCTGATTTTGCACCGATGTCCACGGCCACACGGTTGCCGTCGACCCTTATGACGGTACCCTCGACGGTTTCACCATCCTTCAGTGTTTCTTTCCGCTTATCCTCCTGTTCCAGCAGTTCTGCAAACAGGGACTTCTTGTTCTCCTTGTCGCGCATTCTCTATCGACCCTCACAATTTGGATTCCCGGTTCAAACCGGGTCAAGGGAGTGTATATACCTTTACCCATATATGTCAACATCTCCCCACAACATAATAGAACAAGTATAACTTATTGATTTTATTAAACTTTCCGCCCTATTCTTCCAACACGAATCTTACGGATACCGTGACCACGGATTTCATCGGTTTGCCGAACTGATCGAGAGCAGGCGAATATATGGCCCTTCTGGCTGCCCTCATGGCTGCCCTGTCAAGGAGGGGATGAAGGCCCTTTATTAACTCGACGCGGTAAACCCTGCCCTTCTCATCTATATATAATCTCAGTTTGACACGACCTTCGATACCCAGCTGGCGGGCTTCCTCGGGATAGGACACGTGGGGGAAGGACACACGCTTCGGCTTTACCCTGACCACGCGTTTCACAGGTTTGGGACGCGGAGCCATGGGACGAGGAGCAGCAGCCCTGGGTGGAGGAGGTGGAGGAGGTGGTGGTGGAGCAGCGACCACAACGGGGGCCGACACTCCTGGCCCTGCCAGATCCACGGCTGCACTGTCCGACAACTGAGAGGGGGCTGCAGCAGCGATTTTCGTCAGGTCTATCACGGTTGGGCGGCGCTGGGTCAAAATAGGCCGCGCCTTGGGTGCCTTCAAGGGCCGCGCCCTCGTCCGCCGTCGGTGCACTGCATACCGGGAGCGGGCCAGTCTAAGTGGTTCGGTACGGATGGTCCTTTTCTCTGAAGGAGGAGGCTTGTCCTCGTGATGTTCCTCTTCGAACATCGCACCGACACGGTAGGATTCCTCATGAAAGAGTCCGGAATCCACCGAAGGAGGGAATGGATAGGAAAAAGCCAGTGCCACTACACCAAATACCAGTACATAAGCCCATATGAAAGACGATACCAGGACAGGGGGCAACGGAGGCAGTTCCTTGCGAGCAGCGACCCTATCCACTTTGCGCACCTGAAGCCTCCAAGGGCCGCATTCGAGGAGCGCACCGTCCGTCTCACTGCCCGGAGTACCTGCAACCCACTCTACCCCCGGTGCCTGCCGACCGATGAGACGGCCGTCCTTCACCTCGAATACGATGACACCGGCATAAAGGGCACCACCGGCGGCAACTGGCACAAACCCCTTCTGTTTCAGGAATGCTCTTGCCTTGCGGCTGTCACGCACCGGCAGATACGGGGCACCTTGGGGAGTGCACCTGAAGTGGGCCCCAGGGGCTGCCGAAGCTATAAACACCCGCCCCCGGACCACTCCGTGATCCACCACGACACCGTTGAGCTCCAGCGTATATGAGAGGGTCACCTCTCGCTTCACAACATCACCCCAGGAATCAAAGAAGTAACACTACTTTCAAAAAGTACAAGACATCACGGTGAGCAATGGGACGTTCACCTGAATGGAATATATCAGGCAGTTTTCATACGGCGACGAATGGCCCGGTAACCCTCGACACCAAGTACTCCGGCAAGCATGAGGAGAACCAGTGCGATCACAGCCAGGGCCCGGTGATCTGTTCTGAAGAACCTGAAAACAGACCATATCAGGGCGCTCATGGTCACTAGATACATGAAAATGCCGGGAATGACGGAAAACCAGATGGGACGGTCAGAGTAGACCAGCCATACGGTTATGACCAGGAATGCGAGAGCGGCCACGAGTTGATTGGCTGCACCGAAAAGAGGCCACATGGCCATGCCCGCCTTCGAGTAGACGAGTGTGGCGGCGAGGCCAACGGTAACCAAGGTGGAGACATACCTGTTGCGCAAAGGGGACGCTGCTTTAGATTGGGATGAAGAGGCAAGCTCCTGAAGGGCAAAACGTGCAAGCCTGGTGGCAGTATCGAGGGAGGTCAGGGCAAAGGCGGCAACAGCCAGGGACATGAATAGTACGGCGTACCGGGCATTGAATCCCATTGCAGCAAGGAGGGAACCGGCTCCCCTAGAGAATAGGGTGATGGGGCCGCTACCCATTTCCTTCATATAGTCCGAAGGAACAAGCATGGCCGCCGTGACTAAAGCACCTATGGCGAGCAGGGATTCGAGAAGCATGGCTCCGAATCCCACGGGACGTGCATGGGTCTCCTTGTCGATCTGCTTGGACGTGGTTCCGCTGGCCACGAGGGAATGAAATCCGGAAATCGCCCCGCATGCCACGGTGACGTATAGAATTGGTGCCATGGGCCCCAAATCCGTGCTGAAGGATGTGTAGGCAGGAACCTTCAGTTCTGGACGCTGTACCAGTACCGACACGACAAGAAGCGCCAACATGGCGAAAAGGATGAAGGAATTGAGGTAATCCCTGGGCTGCAGCAAGAGCCATACAGGAAGGACCGAGGCGATATACACATAGACCAGCAGGATGGCACGCCAGTAGTCCATGCCAAGACGCAGGGGATACATATACCCAACCCACACGGCAACGCCCAAAAGAATGAGCCCTCCTGCCGTTGCCAGCCAGAAAGGCACCCTGGTGCGGTACATCACAACGCCGAAGACGACTGCCACCAGCATGAACAGCACGGAGGCACTGCCCACTTCAGGATACCTCACGAATGTCTTGGCCACCACTTCAGTGAATACAGCCACTATGAGGAGCAACGTTGCATACAGAAACAGCAGATGAAGCAGCTTGCCCACCTTGCCAAGCCGCTCTTCTGCCACGTCCCCAAGGGAACGGCCCTCGTGCCTCATGGATATGACCAAAGACGAGAAATCGTGCACAGCGCCGATGAGAAGCCCGCCTACGAGGATCCACACGAATACCGGAAGCCATCCGTAACGCACGGCCAGCACAGGTCCCACTATGGGCGCTGCCCCTGCTATGGATGAGAAATGGTGCCCAAGAAGCACCATGGGCCGGGTGGGAACGTAGTCCACACCGTCGAAGTGGGTGTGGGCCGGAGTCTCCCGGGAGTCATCCAGTCCGTAAACCCCTGAAAGATAACGTGTATAAACCAGATACCCTACTCCAAACACGACAAAGGCCACCAGATAGAGAATGGCTCCAGACATGACTCACGCCTCCAGATCCGCAGGAAGCAGAACCCTGAACACCGTGTGGCCTGGTTCTGATTCCACTTCTATGTCTCCTCTGTGCTTCTCCCTTATGATTTTGGCTGTTATGGACAGCCCCAGACCGGAACCCTCGCCTTGTTTTTTGGAAGAGACGAATGGCTCGAATATCCTGTCCATGAGTTCGGGAGGAATGCCCTTGCCTGTGTCATGAACCTCCACTGCTACGAATTTTCGCAGCCTTCCCTCGTTCTCACGCTGGGTCATGAACGTGCGTATGGAGATGGTACCCTTGCCGTCCATGGCCTGAATCGCATTCATGATGAGGTTCGTCCACACCTGATTGAGATCATCGGAATAGGCGTTTATTCTTGGTATATCCCCGTATTCCTTAATTATTTCCACACCTTTCTTGAGCTGCCCACCCAGGATTATGAGACTCACCTCTATGCCTTCGTGAATATCGGTGAGTTCAGGCTTCGGCTGATTGACATGGGAATAGGCACGTACTGCCCTGACTATCCTCGTAACGGTGGAGACGGCAGTGTCCACAGCGGCAATACGGCGCATCAGTTTAGTGACCAGACCCACCAGTTCGAGTAGGGGCACGAGCTCCTTGCCAGAAGACAGGGTCATGGAATCGGCATAATCCAGTATATCGTAGGCCAGTCTGTCGGCACCCGATTCCACCAGGGATTTCGCCAGACGTCTGGACTTACCGATTCCTATGTGTTCAAGCCTGCCGCGCAGCTGCCTCACAGACTCGTCCGAAGATCTGCCTTCCCTCAAAATGAGTCCGGGTTCTTTCTCCATGAATTCCCTCAACAGTCCAAGGGTATAGAC
>JALWFW010000313.1:0-6260 GCA_027013865.1 Polyangiaceae bacterium
GTCCACACACTCCGCCACAGCGTTTGGCGTTACGCGGTAACTCCTTGATATTACGGCACTTTACTGCAAGAACTGAAACCGTCCCATTCAAAGAAGGGCCCACCCCCGCCGTCACACCGGCCGAAAATCCGAACCGCAGGATAAGCCCCTGCCTGTCCCGCCGCTATTACGGTGGGATTTTCGGGGGCAAGGTTCCTCCACCACCTGCCCGGCACGGTGCGAGCGCTCGGCACCCAGCCGGGGGATCCTCGTGTCTCCTAGGGTTCAGTCATGGGAGGGGCCATGCAATATACGTGCCAGGGGTAGTGGTCGGAATTTGATGCGTGTAACATACTGAAATGAAATGGCTTTTAGACACAACGCCGCAGACAGTCTGTCTAAACACCGGCCCATCTAGGCCAAGTTGGACACTTTTTGGACAGTCTTGGACGCCTTAGGCATACGGGTGTGGGGTTTTGGCAAACCTAGTTGGCCTGTAATCCCAAAACTCGACTGCCCTGGATTCACAGACGAGTTTCTTGACAGAGTACGGGAATGGGGTAAGAAAAAAATGGTTTAGGTGAATCAGGGAGACCTTCATGGCTAACGGTAGTATTTTCAGATGAAAGGAGTTGGCTGTATGACAGGTGGAATTCAGACAGTCTTGACAAGGACCTGGAGCCGGCTGATTGTGATGCTGCTACTCGTGCCTGGCGCCTTTTCAGGCTGTGACGACAGTGATGCCACCGGCTCGGTTACATGCAGAGATATTGTGTGTGATGATGGGCTGGTGTGTGATGAGGTTCACGGCAGGTGCGTAAAACCTGATCAGTTAGAGGTATGTGTGGGGCAGGCCGATGGTGCTGCATGCGAGGTGGACGGTCAAAGCGGTTTCGTGTGCAACTCAGGGGTATGTGTGGAGTCGGTGTGCGGAGACGGTATCGTAGACCGGAACAACGGCGAGGAGTGCGACGACGGCACAGGGAACGCGGACGATGCCCCAGATGCCTGCCGGACGGACTGCAGCGTAGCCCACTGCGGGGACGGGGTAGTCGATAGCGGCGAGGAGTGCGACGGCACATCACTGGAAGTAACCGCATGTACGGATCTGGGTGAAGGATACACCGGAGGTTCTCTGGCCTGCCTAGATACCTGCAGCCTCGATTACTCAGCCTGCGAAGGAGGACAGTGCGGCAACGGACGCATCGAGGCCGGCGAGGAATGTGACGATGGTAACGACGTCGACTGGGACGGCTGTACTTCCTGTGAAGTCTCGGAATTCGTCGTCAACACCTTTACCTTACAGAGTCAACAGTATCCACAGGTAGCTATGGCTCCTGACGGCCGCTTCGTGGTGGTCTGGCACAGTGACGGTCAGTATGGCGCAGGGGCACGGAGTGTGTATGGCAGGCTTTACGGTGCGGATGGTACCCCTGATGGCACGGAATTTCGCGTGAATACCTATCTGGCAGGGAATCAGGATTTCCCGGATGTTGCCATGGCCCCTGATGGCCACTTCGTGGTGGTCTGGGACAGCCAGCAGGATCCTGATGGCTCTTACGGTGTATATGCCAGGTTTTTCAATGCGGATGGTACCCCTGATGGCACGGAATTCCGTGTAAATTCTCACACTGAAGGAATTCAGGCTTGGGGCCGTATAGCCATGGCCCCTGATGGCCGTTTCGTGGTGGTCTGGATAAGCGAAAATCAGGACGGGGACATGCTGGGTATTTATGGCCAGCGCTTTGAAGCGGATGGTACCCCTGATGGCACGGAATTCCAGGTGAATACCTCTACTGCCAATACTCAGATATTCCCGAGTGTCGCCATGGCCCCTGATGGCCACTTCGTGGTGGTCTGGGAGGACAGGGGTGATCTGGACGGTGACCGTTTTGGTGTGTTCGGTCAGCGTTTTGGTTCGGATGGTACCCCTGATGGCACGGAATTCCAGGTGAATACTCACATTCAGGGCGATCAGCGGGCGCCGGAGGTGGCCATGGCCCCTGATGGCCGTTTCGTGGTGGTCTGGGCCAGCTGGGGACAAGACAACAGTGATGGTTCCTCCGGGATTTTCGGTCAGCGTTACGATGCTGCCGGAAACCGCATAGGCGGCGAGTTTCAGGTGAATACGTACACCATAGATCATCAGATATGGCCCAGTATCGCCACGGCCTCGGACGGCCGTTTCGTGGTGGTTTGGCAAGGCCAGGGGATGGACACTAACGGCCATGTGAGCATCTATATGCAGCGCTATGATGCTTCGGGTGTGAGAGCGGCTCCTGAGACCCGGGTCAACGTATATATGGAGTATGGTCAGGAATATCCAGAAGTGGCGATGGCGCCTGATGGCCGCTTTGTCGTGACGTGGGATGGTTGGTGGACGGACGGGGATATGCTGGGTATTTTAGCCCAGAGATTCACCTCAGACGGAACCCCCATCGGACTGGGAGCCTGGTAGTAGGGAAGGACCCCTGTAATGCCCTGCAGAAGAGTCCAAGGGCCGGCCGATCTCGTCTGAGAACTGCTCGAGAAACTGCCGTATACGTTCCGGTGTATCGTCCACCGTATGAAATTTACGGTAAATCGAATAGGCCTCACGGTATTTGATGGGGGTGAAGTCGGGCATGATGACATTGGCCCCGGCAGCCATTGCCTTCTGGCGTCCTTGGGGGTCGACGGTGCTGAGGGCCGTGGTGGCTGCTATGTGGACATGAGGTGCCAGAAGCCTCAAAAGTGCCACGAATCGCAGAGTCAGTTCCGCACTTCCCGAAGGATGGGACTCTAGAGCACTGCCCTGTGCCGGGACGAACGGACCGTTGCCGCTCATATGAATACCCAGACGCTTTAGAAGAAGCAGATCCCTGGCCAAAGTACGTACCGACTGGCCGGGGAGGCCGATTATCACGCCAGATCCCACCTGAAATCCCAGTCTGAGCAGATTTCGATGACAAACAATGCGATTCGTCCACGCCATACCGGGATGCATGGCTGCATAGAGCAACGGGTCCGATGTCTCCAGTTTGAGGAGATAACGGTTCGCCCCTGCCTGGCGCCATGTCCTGTAGTCGGATTCGGGGCGTTCACCAAGGGACAGTGTGACGGCTAGACCTATATCTGACCTGATACGCTCCACGAGATCAGCCACGAATTCAGTGGTGAGAACCGGAGTCTCTCCTGCCTGGATCACCGCTGTACCGCATCCTGCCCGTTTTATACCTTCAGCAGCGCGCAGGATCTCGTCTGCAGGCATACGGTAACGGCGAATGGAATGGACGGTTGCAGAAATTCCGCAGTAAAGGCACTTGTGCATGCAGATGTTGGATATGTCGATGATGCCACGCAGAAGGATTCCGTCACCAACACTGGCCTTCCTGACCCTATCTGCAGCCTCGAAGAGAGCTCTGTCGTCGGCACCCTTGAGAAGGAGGACGAGTTCTCCTTCGGTGGCACTGTGCTCGTGTTCCAATCTCGAGATTATATCGCTTGTGCGGTGTGTATCAGTGGGAATCATGGGGCCGGCTCTTCTACTTGGCTGAATCACATGATGTAGGATGCGTAAACGATGTACAGCACCACCGCCAGATCCACGAATCCGGCGACAGTGGCACCGGCGACGGATGCTGGGTCTAGATTGAATTTGATTGTGAGCAGCGGAAGAGCAGAACCCAGGAACGTTCCCGTAAGGGAGGTCGCCAACACCAGAAGGGAAACCACCCAGTAGGCGCTGAAGGGTATGCCCGTGTATGAGTGGAGCAGGTAGAACAGCACTCCGATGGAGATGCCGTAGAAGATGCCAATTGCCAGGCCTACCGAGAACTCCCGGAGCATGACCTCGATGGGTTCCAGTTGCCTTCCCACAGCCAGTGCCCGGACGATAAGGGTGGAACTCTGGGCCGCGAGGTTACCGCCAAGGCTCAGGTATACCGGAAGCAGTGCCAAAGCCAGTAGCTGCGTATTTCCAAGGAGTTTCAGAGCGATGGCCAGCACCAAAAATCCCAGGAAGGTGGTTATGAACGGGAACATGAGGCCTCTGAGACGCGGCCACAGGGCCTCAGTGAATGGGAGTTGGAAGTAATGAATGTCGTCCCCTACACCAACGAGCTTGAACAGGTCCTCGGTGGCCTCTTCGCGCATGACGTCGATGATGTCGTCCACGGTGATGATACCCACGAGCCGGTTGTTGTCGTCTACCACCGGGACGGCCAAGAAACCGTAACGCGCCACCAGCCGGGCCACTTCCTCCTGGTCCATGTGGGTGGGCACGGAGATGACCTCAGGAGTCATGAGATCCTTCAGAGGTGTCTCTGGCGGACACGTTACCAGCTGTCGCAGGGATACGACGCCCACCAGCTGATTCTGATCGTTTATAACGTATATGTAGAACGCAGTGGCCACGTCTTTGGAGCGTGCCTGAATCTGGGATATGGCATCCTGTGCGGTGGTTTCCGTGGTGAAGGCCAGAAAGGAGGGATTCATGATGCCGCCGGCCGTGTACGGATCGTAGGCCAGCAGCTCTTCCACCTTCTCCTGCTCCTCCTGTTTCATGACCTGAAGGATGACTTCGCGGTCCTCCTCGTCCATTTCCTCTAGGAGATCGGCCAGATCGTCGTCATCCATGTTTTCCAGTATGGAGATGAGCATCTCCCGGTGTTCCTCGTCTTTGTATAGTTGAGTAACGAATTCCACCTGAATGGGGTAATCGAGAGATGAGATCACCTCACTGCGCCGTTCTGGATCATTACACAGATTGAGAAGTCTCACCCGTTCACCGTAACTGAGTTCCCTGAAGATGGTGGCTAGTTCGGCCGGATGAGTTTTGGAGACGATTTTCTGTAGGTTGGCATAGGCCTCACGCCTAAGAAGGCGCAGGACAGTGGCTTCAAGCATTTTTATCTTGGTAGTGGTCATGATCTGATCATTCCTCCCCTGAATCATTGCGGTGTGAGCGTGCCGATGCCAGTGCAAAGGCAGCCATGACGAGAGCCAGTAGAGAAATTCCAACGGCTCCCCAACCCAGGGCACGGGCGAAGACGTCGTTTTTCTGGACTACACATGATGGCAGGTCCAGTACGGAAGTCACCGGTCCTCCCTGTTGGCCGTTTTTCGGGGAATAGGTGCTTGACGCATCGGGTGCGTCACTGTTTCGGGTCGTTTCAGTGGTTTTTGCACGGTGTACAGGAGCAGATTTCCGATTATGGCCCTGCACCGAGGTCGGCTGTACTTTGCCTGGCGTTTTCTTTTCGAGTGGTCCCAGCTTGCACTGTACCGGCTGCCAGCCCCGAGGGGTCTTGAGGTGGAACAGCAGGGTCCTGGGGGATTCGAAGTCCTTTGGACACAGGAGCAGGTCCACGGCATATATGTTTACCAGGTTCCGGAACTGTTTCACCGGTCCTGTTCCATCCTTACGCCTTATGAAATATCCTGAAAGTCCGGGATTCTCGGATTTCCTGAATTCCAGTCTCTTGCCCGACGGTGGCAGCGGGGTCCTTATCACATGCGGTTTGCCGCAGGATGGCCCTGCAGGAACGTCGACGGCCTTGCCCCATTTGCAGTAGAAGGGCCCATTCCCAACAGACACGAGCATCATTATAGTGCTCAGATACACCAGACCCATATTCACCTCCGCCCCCCCCATATATACCTTTATGGGACAATAATGAAGAAATTAGATATTATTCAATGATTTCAAGTAGTTAGAATCGGATTATTTCAGTTTCATGATCTCGTCCCGGATGAGAACGGCTGCTTCCGGTCTGGATAGGTCTTTCATGGCTCTGGACATCCGCAGGTAACGTTCCTGATCGTTGAGGATATTTTTTATGGCGCCGGCAAGTGCCAGAGGATCCATATCGTTCTCCGTCATGACCTCGGCAGCTCCTGCTTTTACGAGCTCCATGGCGTTCTTGTACTGATGATTGTCCGTGGCATGGGGGAAAGGAATGAGGATTGCCGGTCGGCCTACGATGGCCAGTTCCGACAGAGTAGTGGCACCTGCGCGGGCTACGATGACAGTGCTCCATTGGTAGGCCTGGGCCATGTCTTCGATGAATTCCTCAAGGGTGAACTCGAGTCCGGCACTGGTATATGCGTCGGTTAGCAGGTCGGTGTCCTTGCCTCCGGTCTGGTGACGTATGATGATACCGCTGCCACTCAGATGCTGGGCTGCCTGAGCCATGGCCCGATTCACGCCTTTTGCTCCTTGGCTGCCGCCAATCACGAGGAGATTGCGCTGACTGGAAGGGGGAGTGGTGAGATCCTTCAGTCGGGACACGATTTTTTTA
>JALWFW010000313.1:6270-7130 GCA_027013865.1 Polyangiaceae bacterium
TTTGTGTTCTGGGAAGAAGCGGGCTGCTTCACTGAAATTTATGAATACCCGTTTCACTACCTTTCCAAGGACGCGATTCGTTATTCCGGGAACGGAGTTTTGCTCCAGTATGGCCGTGGGAATACCCATGAGGGCCGCTGCCATGACCACTGGTCCTGAGGCATATCCTCCAACACCGATGACAAAGGCAGGTTTTTCCTTTCTGATGATGGAAAAAGATCTCAGAAGTGCCATGGGAACCAGGAAAAAACGTGCCAGGGCCCTGATTCCCGTACCCTTGAGACCTTTCACTGGAATCAGATGAAGTCTCCAGTCCGTTTCAGGTATGACCCTTGCTTCTATGCCCCTTTCCGTTCCTGCGAACACCGGTTCGAAACCTGCGTCTTCGAAGGCTTCAGCCAGTGCCATTCCAGGAAACAGGTGTCCTCCAGTTCCTCCGCCGGCGATTATGATGGTTGCGCGTGACATGCGGGATATGATGCAGGTAACGCACCACAGGACAAAAAAGCGGTTGTTAAGATGTGATTACGAAGTCTTTGATGAAGGCAGAGAAAAATTTATGACAAAAGGCTTGCTTTTTTGAAAATCGAATTTATCATTCTCTCCACTTTATAACTAGGAGGTATTAAGATGCTCAAGAAACTTATGATGGTTGTTCTTGCTGGTGTTCTCGCTTTTTCAGTGGTGGCCTGTGATGATGACGGTGGCAAGGGTAACAACGCTACCAACAACACCAACAACACCACCAACAACGGCACCAACAACGGTACTGACACCAACAACGGCACCGACACCAACAACGGTACTGACACCAACAACGGCACCGCTACCAACAATGGTACTGGCACCAACAACGGTAC
>JALWFW010000314.1 GCA_027013865.1 Polyangiaceae bacterium
AGCCGGGGAAATGTCCTCGTCGCGGAGGCGGGAAAAATGGCGGATGAGGCCGTGGAGAAATTTGTAAGGGTTGCCGGCCGGCCGGAAGTAATCTAACTGGAGGTCAAAAAAGCGCTCTTTGAGGAATAGAATAGCCTCGGCTTGGGTGAGGAGGTGGAAATCGGGGTCGAGGCCGATGTTAATTCCTTCGTCGCGGAGGAGGCGGTCGGCAAAGGCGTGAAAGGTGGAAATCCAAAGCTGGCTGTAGCCGATGGGAAGGGCTAAGTCGACCCGCTCTTCCATTTCCCGGGCAGCTTTTTCGGTGAAGGTAAGGGCAACGATCTGTTCCGGAGCCAGGCCTTGGTCAATGAGCCATTTAATGCGCTCGGTAATGACGGTAGTTTTCCCGGTGCCGGCGCCGGCGATGACTAGCAGCGGGCTGCCCTGATGCTCAACGGCGGCTTTTTGCTCGGGATTGAGGGCAATCTCCATGGTCAATTTTAACACTAGGCGGCAATTTTCTTTTTCTCGGGAGCTGGCAGTTGGTTAGCGTTGTCAATTTTTTGGCCCAAGAGAGTAAAGGCCTGGAAAACTTCGTTCATTTTAGCGGCGGCGTTGTTAATATGCTTGCTTAGAACCATAAAAGCGGATTCGGTTTTTTGGTAGTCATTTTTGATCGAGCGGAGGAGGCGGAAAATTTGCCGGCTCTGGGCTTCGATGCGCTTGCCTTCAAAAGACAAGAGAATAGTTTGCAGGTGGACATAAAGGCTGCTGGGAGAAACGAGGTAAACGCGGTGCTGGCGGGCGTAGTCAACCATCTCGGGAACATTGATTATTTCGTAGAAAACAGCTTCCGAAGGGACATACATCAGGGCAAAGTCAACGGTGCCTTCTTCGGGCAAAATATATTTTTGGGCGATGGTTCGGATGTGGCGGCGGACATCGTTAAGGAAATCGCGCCGGGCCAGGCGGCGCTCATTTTCGTCTTCGGCCTTAATCATCCGCCGGAAATTTTCCATCGGAAATTTAGAATCGATAGGCAAAATGCCGGCCTCAGTTTTTAAGGCGGCATCAACTTTCTCGCCGGATTTAAATTGGTATTGGAGATGAAAGCTGTTTTTGGGAAACATCTGGCCGATGAGGTCTTTCAAGACTTCTTCGCCGATATTGCCGCGCAGTTTGGGGCTTTGGAGAATGTTTTGTAATTCCCGGATAGATTGGCCAATTTCGCTCATTTCGCCAACTTCGCGGGCAACTTTGGCAATAAATTTGGCAGCGTTGTCCAGGCGTTCGTTGGTGGTTTTGGTGGAGCTTTGGAGAACGGTTTGGATGTTGTGCTGGGTTTGCTGGAGGAGCTGGTTAATGTTGTTGGTTGATTGTTGCCAGCGTTGGTCGCTGTTTTTGAGCCATTCCATCAGTTGGTCGTTGACTTTGTTTTCGGCAATCGTCCGCCGGATACGGTAGTCAAGCCAGAGGACAGCGGCAATTAAAACCAACCCCAATCCTGCCAAAACAGCGATTGTCATAGTTCATTATAATACATTCGCCTTTTGGTTCCTAACTTTCGGAGTCTCTGGCCAAACATCAAGCCTTTTGGTTCCTAACTTTCGGAGAAAGCGTGCTAAAAATGATGCCTTTTGGTTCCTAACTTTCGGAGTAGCCCAGCCTCTGGGGAGCCTTTTGGTTCCTAACTTTCGGAGAGGCGAAAACATAATCGTAGCCTTTTGGTTCCTAACTTTCGGAGAAGCCCGAAAACGTCATTGCCTTTTGGTTCCTAACTTTCGGAGACTCCGTCGCCTAGTGTGAGCCTTTTGGTTCCTAACTTTCGGAGGCCCAGTGCCAAGAGATGCGCCTTTTGGTTCCTAACTTTCGGAGACAAGGCTAAGGTGTTTTGCCTTTTGGTTCCTAACTTTCGGAGCGAATGCGAACAAGGAGCAGCCTTTTGGTTCCTAACTTTCGGAGTCGGTTGAATGCCTTAGACGCCTTTTGGTTCCTAACTTTCGGAGTTTTAACTTTTAACTAGTGCCTTTTGGTTCCTAACTTTCGGAGGTGCCTCCCCTCGGCCGGTGCCTTTTGGTTCCTAACTTTCGGAGGCGAACATACCAGTCTTGGCCTTTTGGTTCCTAACTTTCGGAGTAGGGCCAGATTGGACATTTGCCTTTTGGTTCCTAACTTTCGGAGTCCTTTTCCCAACCTTTAAGCCTTTTGGTTCCTAACTTTCGGAGTCTCTGGCCAAACATCAAGCCTTTTGGTTCCTAACTTTCGGAGAAAGCGTGCTAAAAATGATGCCTTTTGGTTCCTAACTTTCGGAGTAGCCCAGCCTCTGG
>JALWFW010000315.1:0-317 GCA_027013865.1 Polyangiaceae bacterium
CCCGTTGTCCTGGTGAGTTTCATTTTAATGGCAGCAGATACTCTGTGAGCCAGTTCCTTCAGTTTTTCTGCAGCAGTTTTATGATCAAGACTCGAAATCTGTGTTGACAGTGTCATGACATCATGTTCGCTAATGGGCACCGAAAACAGCCCATCAATGGAATCTACGTCTAACTTAGTGAAATTATTGAATATTTTATCAACAACACGGGCAATTACATCAACCACGCGCCATCTGACTGAAGCCTTTTCAGTATCGAATGACATGGCTTTTATGGAGGTGGGATCGAAGTCTACTGCCCTGTCTCTGCCGGCGAA
>JALWFW010000315.1:327-2293 GCA_027013865.1 Polyangiaceae bacterium
GTACACATCGGGTCTTACAGGTAATCTTGCCAGAGTATGATGTCTGGGCCCACCTTTGGACCCGACCTGATACCACCACAGAGCCTGCCCATCTCTGGACAGCACGAATTCCACGAATCTGCGGGCGATGTGAGGGTGTCTGGCATTCCGAACTATGGCTATGGGGTCTGAGTTTACGATTGTCCGACCTGCCGGCACGATAAACCTGTAACGGTTACGGCTCTTTTTCATCCACTCGAAGGCATAGAAGTCGATGCTCAGGGTACACACTGCCTGCCCTTGCACCACGGCCCTGACTGCCTCCCCTGATCCACTGAGCAGTTTACCACTGGCAACCAATATGGCCCAATTGCGCCACCCCTGCTCCCATCCGTCCATCTGCAAAAGAATCTCTAGGATGGTATGAAAGACGCCACTTTTCGAAGGATCGCCAAGTACGATGAGATGCCTAAACTCAGGCCTCATGAGATCTTGCCAGGTCTTGGGGACAGGTAGTTTTCGCTTCTCCAGGGCCTGGACATCGCAAAATATCCCAAAAGTCGAAATCGCCGCACCAAACCAGTGAAAACCTGGATCATAAAATTTCTTGCCGAATATCTCCGGCAGATACGAAGGTCTGTACTCTGCAAGACACGGAACCTGACTGTGTGTCAGCCAGCCTGAAGTGCAGTCCTTCCGTGACAGGGCGATATACGGAGCCTCACCTCCTCCGAACAGCACGTCATACCGGGCGCCTTCCTTGCTGACAGAGGCTTTGCGCACGGCCTCCACCATGTCCTGGGTCCCGGAGACACCCTTCCACACCACCTTTACGTGTTCGCCGTGATGTCTGAGCATCCACGCAGCGAATGCAGTACCGAATTCTTCCCGCACGGGTTCGGAATGACGCGAGAGAATCACTATGACACGCTCGTAGGTATGAGTCACATACCAGTAAAGAGCCCCACCAAGAAGTGACAGTAACATCACGAGTCCGGCAACGGCAATCTTGACTGTCCTGGAATGTGCATGAACCCACCATGTAAGCCGCTCCCAGGCCGTCTCCGAGGCTTCCACTGCACTGTGGAACTCCCGGGCAAACTCGGATGCCTGCTGATACCTGTCGGTGATGCTAGCACTCATTCCCTTGGCAACCGTACGGTATATGCGCGGAGAAAGACCCGGCTTGGCCTGCTGCAGGGGAACGTACTCATCATTTATCTTCATGTTGAGCAGTTTCATGGTGCTAGGCAGCCTGAAACGCGGCCTGCCCGAAGAATCAGTCAGGACACGTTCCGTCGTGGTTTCATGTTCTTCATCCGACAAAGGAAGCACGAACGGGGGATGTCCGCACAGCATCTCATAGGTCATCACAGCAAGTGCATACACATCGGTATGGGGACCGATATCACGGTCATAGAGCTGCTCCTGGGCGGCATACATGGGGGTTCCCTTGAACCCGTGGGTGGATACAGTGGCATCCACGTCCATGGTTTTGACCATCCCGAAGTCCAGTATCTTGAGGACATGGGAGGTACCAAGGGCACCGGATTCCTCCACAACCATGATATTGGTGGGCTTTATGTCTCTGTGTACTGCTCCTGCACGGTGAATCTCATCCAGACCCGAGGCTATCTGCTGGACGAATTCATCCACGAGAGGAAGTGGCATACCGTCTGGGGAGTCAACAATCCAATCACGCAGGGTACGACCCTCCACGTATTCCATGATTATATAAAGAGCCCCCAGGTACTCTTGGACCTCCCACTGGGGATATGCTCCCGATTCTTCCTGAATTATGTTTTCCTCTCCGACCTCACCGTAATCGATGACCTTGACGATGTATCTGGACTGTATCCGAGAGGCGACGGCTGCCTCTCTACGGAATTTACGCTTTACGGGCTCCCACTCATGATCTGGCAGCATCTGACGGCGCTGTACCTTGACTGCCACCTTGGTGGCAAGGACGTCATGCCGGGCCTCGAAC
>JALWFW010000316.1 GCA_027013865.1 Polyangiaceae bacterium
CTCTTAAGGCCTATGCATCCCGCGACCGCAAGGCCTTCATCCGTGGCTACTGGCTCGATATCATAGCCGTAATCCCGGTGTTTCGTGGCTTTCGCATGCTGCGTCTTTTGCGCCTTCTGCGCCTGTTTCGCGTAGGACGCTGGATGGCTCGCAGGCTCGGCGCCCTGTCCATCGGTCTTCACGAACAGCTAGTGGAACTGATCACCGTGCTCGTGGTGCTCCTGGTGTTGGTGGTTCCCGGTGCAGTACTCCTCACCTACCTCGATCCGGCCTACGTGGACCCTGCCAAGACCATGTGGCAGAGCTTCCTCACCCTCATCGCCGCAGAGCCCGAAGGCCCCAATCCCGCCACCCCCGTTGGCCGCGCTATCATAGTGGTGCTCATGGTGGGGGGCATGGTGGTGTTCGCCATGCTCACGGGTATAATATCCGCTGCAATGATACAGCGCACGAGGCTTGCCATGAAGAACCAGGAATACGAGATAGCCCAGCTTTCAGGGCACATAGTGATGTGCGGGTTCAACCGCGCCGTGTCCCGCATCATAAAGGAACTCCAGTTACATCCCGTGATGCGCCGTCATCCTATCGTGCTCATTTGTGAGGCCGACGAGCTGCCACTCGATGTCAAGGCCATGCCCGAACCTGCCTCCATCTACTTCATGAGCGGAGACTACACACGCAAGGAGGTCCTCGAAAAGGCGGGAGTACGCCGGGCCAGTTACGCCATCATGCTAGCCGACAAGTCACGCCAGCGCTCTGACCAGGACCGCGATGCCCGCACCGTGCTGGCTGCCCTTTTGGTGGAGGACATGAACCCCGACATTTTCACGGTGGTGGAACTTTTGAACCGCGAGAACGAGACCCACCTCAAGGACCGCGGTGTGGAGGAGATTATCGTCCTGGACGAGTACGGCGGCGCCCTTATAGCTACGTCCACCCAGAGTCACGGAGTGCTTCAGGTGTTCGACGACATCTTCACCAACGAGCGGGGCAACAAGATGATGAAAATCGATCTGCCTGCCTCCCTTGAGGGCAGCTCTTACGGCGACGCCCTCATGAAACTCAAGAAGAGTGCAGGCGCGCTGGTCATTGCCGTGGAGCGCCAGCAGGAGGACGGCCGTACCCACTACGAGGTGAATCCACCGTTGGACCACGTGCTTCGGCGTGGCGACCGGCTTCACATCATCACCCCCAGTATCGAAAGTCTTCTCAGGAGCGAAGATGAGTAACCGAACGCCCCAAAACCGCTCTTTCCGTCCTGTCTCATTGGCTTTTCTGATACTAGCCGCCCTTCTGGCAGCCGCTGCCTGCTCGCCATCGGGTCAGGATACCGCCTCCTCATCACACAGCCAGGCACAAAAAACCGGCGCACTGTTCCTCGAGTCCGGTTACAGTGCTGCGCGCGCCCTTGCGAAGAAGACCGGCGGCTTTGCCATGAGCGGCACTGCGTCCTTTGAGGGCAAGAAACACAAGATCACGGTATCCTTCTCACTGCGCATGAGTGACGACGGCGCGTTCGAGGCATCCCAGAAGACGACCGACTGCATCGGTGACACCGAGTCCTTCCGGGCCGTCTACACGCCCCAGGTAAAGAAACTGTGCGTGGCAGAAGGGCCGCGTCCCTACGTGTGCACCACCGATCCCGAGCGCGTTAGTCTCGACTATATCGTAAACACGGTATGGCGCACGTGGTCCGATGCCGTGGAATTTCTGGGACTCACCCCCGAGGCGTGCAAAAACGGATGCAGGGCCGAGGCCGGCACCTTGGAAGTTGAAAAGCATATCCCGAAAAAAGTTGTGATTTCAACTAGTTATAAGGACTTATTCGTAAAACTAAACGCATCCCTCACCCCTGGCCCACAAAAGATATCCCTGCCTCCCAAAAACCGGATTTACGGTGACGCCACCCGACGCCGCATTCTCATGGACAGAAAGTTCATCCTGGGTGACCACCGCCCTGCCCCGCTAAGATACATGTATCCGAAGTGATGCGCTCCTTTTTGCTCCACATGATTCACGCTAACACCCTGACACCGCAGTACCGAAGGACCTCAAGCCCTTGATACCCTTACACCCTGACAGGGTGATACCGCACCTGCACCCACGGCCCGGGCAGGCCCCTGCCGGTGACATCCTTGCATCCTATTTTTGATTTTACCCTTTTATTTCAATATGTTATGCGCGTATCCGGCATGCTGGCACCACACCTTACACACTGCACTCCCTGAGTGTGTGGGGGGATCATTTCCGAAAAAACCTTTCATTTCAATAAGTTATACCGAAAAACACGAGTCGGACCAGACAGTCTGACTACCTCAGCCGCCATTATTCCATTCCTTCAGTTTTTTGACCCCAACCCTGCAGTGTGGTTGATTTTTTCCATGAATCGGGATTCGTGGAACAGAATCAGAAAGTGCTTCAAAACCCTGCTCGATGACGACACCTTCATTGGCAAGGCGTTCGATATATTCATTCAGGTACTGATATTCCTCTCCATGGTCTCATTCTCCATCGAAACACTGCCACACCTTCCTGGATGGGCGAACACTGCGCTTCATTACTTCGAGTGGTTTGTCGTGACGGTATTCACCATCGAGTACATGATGCGCATCGCTGTTGGAGGACTGTCTTACATCTTCTCGTGGTGGGGCATGATAGACCTCCTGGCCATCCTGCCCACCTTGATAGGTGCCGAGGTGGATCTAAGGTCCGTAAGGATCCTGCGCGTTTTGCGTTTCATCCGGGCGCTCAAACTCACCCGGTACATCAAGGCCATGCACAGGCTGAACGTTGCCTTCGGGCTCATCCGCGACGAGCTGGTCATGTACCTTCTCATCACCATACTGGTGCTTTACCTGTCATCCGTGGGCATCTACTACTTCGAACACGACGCCCAGCCGCAGCATTTCGCATCCGTGCTCCACGCCTTCTGGTGGTCAGTGGTGACCCTCACCACCGTGGGTTACGGCGACGTGTATCCCGTCACCCCGGGCGGCAAGTTCTTCACCTTTATCGTGCTCATGCTCGGGCTCGGCATCATATCGGTGCCCACGGGCCTCATCACGTCGGCTTTGCAGGAGGCCAAGAAACTCATCGAACAGGAGCAAGAATCGCAACAGGAGAAGTGACATCCGTTGCCAAAACCCTGCCATTGCCGTATCCCTCTCTCTGATTTCTCACATCACCGTCTGTATGTGACAGCACATTTGCCGTAACTAAGTCAGGAACACCTCAAAAGCCGGCCCTCCATGTTCCTGAGACCTGCTGCTCCCTGACTCCTACGAGCTTTGCCTTCCCAGGACAGCTCGCACCTGTGCGAACCTAACACCAGCCTTGGCATCTTTTTCGGGAAATGAGGCAACTCACTGTTTCAATTGGACTTTTCTGGGCAATCAAAAGGATTGTCAGACGTCGAGGAGTCCCCGCCCTTTTTGTCTTCGCCTATGATTCTCATGAGGAGATAGGCCAGAAGTACACCAGGAATATATCCGTACATATCACGGATGAGCTTTCGAATCTTCTTTATGGTCTCTTTTATGCTCTCATCCGAATCCTTCTTCTCTTTCTTCGGTTTTTCCGAATCGCTGGTTTTCTCTGGCTTCAAAAACTCCATAAGATTAGAGGTGTTGTCTCTGAAACTTTGCATGGCGTCATCCAGATCTTTAGGTGAACAGAGGAGGAATTTCACGAAATCCTTGTGATGCATATCGATTAAATTCAGTTTTCCGTAATTCCTCACTTTCATATAGGAGGTTTTCACATTTTTTTCATAGTAGTCATATACATTCTTGAGATTATCAATCAACTGTTCAATAAAGTTTGGAGGATATGACTCTACATTTTTATCTTTCAGTTCCGATTCCAGTTTATCAAGATTGGATATCATCTCAGCCAGGACCTTCACGAATTCCAAATCACCGTCATTGAGATGTACAGGATTCTCCTCTGTTTCATATTCCGGCAGGAGTGATGCAATGTCCTCTGCTTCCCGCATGAGATGGCTGTAAATCTCGAGCTCCCTGTCAGAAAGTTTGCTCATGTCATAAAGGGTATTTTTGTACTCTCTGAAAATCATTTGGATGCCCTTTGCTGCCTCAGAAAGCTCAGACTCTTTTCCCGAGCCTGCATCGTCTTTATCTGGAGCCTCAGCACCCTTTGTATATTTATCTTTACCTTTATCTGTGGTCCACTTCTTCCATATCTCATCCATATACCGTACCACCTCAACGGACTTTTCAACCTTGTCCATAAGGAAGATGAAGAGCATGGGATCATCGAGCATTTTCTTACAGAGTTCTCTATTTTTCTCTACCTTATTGGTAGTCCCTGGACGATAATCGGCAGGCAGTAGGATATTACATAGGTCTCCAAGGTAGTCATTGTTATTATTATTGTTACTTCCATTATTATTGCCAGACCCATTGTTGTCCGTATCCCCTTTTTTGTCCACATCCTCCTGTTTCCCTTCAATATAGTTCATCAGTTTCTGTTTACGTGAGGACATCGCTTCCATACTGCCGGAATTGGTAGGCGTTAACATACTCATCTTTTCTACATCGGATATTATCTTAGTGTATAATTCAGACAAACCTTCACTGAGCAACTTATCCCATAAATCAGATTCGTTATCCTTCATCTTTTCTTCTTTATCTTCGTAAGTTTTTTGTTTTGGATATATAGAGTATGCGACCCTGGCAAGAAGAACCACTCTATGAAAAACAAACAGATCATATTTCATTTCATTTATTAACACATCATCAACATCCCATGTTATACTTGATGGCTTTCTCCTTGACACTCCAAAATCCTTGAAAACCATCCTATAAAGCATCTTCATCATTTCTGGCAGTTCAGAAATAAGCTCGACAGATTTCTCTATTGTTCTTTTAGGGGCTGAACCCAAGTCTGACTTTATTCTGATAAAAACATTCAGCATTTTGGCAAAGAAGTTCAGATCCTGAAAAACAAACTTCTTACTGATATCAGAAAACTCTCCCTTAAAATAACTCAGAAAGTAATAAAACCAGCTGCCAGCCATAAAATACAGTGAAAAATAAAAACACTTCTCTTTAGCTTCTAGTCCTTCAAAATCAGTCAGTGCTTCTATTATAGCGCTCAAAAATCCATGACTGTTATAAGCATAAAATCCTTTATTCAGAAAAGAGCCATATACCTTACTGATATCAGATATTTTCTGATTCCTGAAATTCTTGTCTTCTCCTAAATTCAATGCTAATCTTTGCATATTCCCATATACAGTCATTCCATAGATGAAGTTGTGTTTATGCTTCCCACTCTTCGAACTCCCAAATATCCGTTCAGCCATTTTATAGGCCAGAAGATGCCACCAGTCCATGGAAAGATTTTTGCTTGAGTCAGAAATAAGAAATGAAAAATACGCCTCAACCTCTGAAAAATGAGGAATTCTTAGTAAATCATGTATTTGAAAACTACTATCTTCATGGATTTTCATAAGAACTTGCATGATATTCTTTTTCATCAGTTCATCTATATTAAGAATAAAATATGACAGAATACTTATCTTCTTTCCACTCTCATATCTACTGTTCCCGGAATGTGCCTTATATGTTATGGCATGGGAGAACCGAGCATTCATAATATAACCCAGCAAATCCCCATTGAGACGTTTATCCGACCCTATATTTTTAAAAAAACGAGTTGAAATTCTGGACAGTACCAAAGGATTTCTTCTGATTACGGGATGAAACCAGAAAATGATATTTATAAACTGTCTGACATATCCTCTTAGTTTATAACATGATTTAAAAAACCACCTATTTTTATCATTTGATCGGGGACATGCATTCATCACACTGTTGAAAATATCCATTAATTCAGCCAGTTCTGACTCTGTCTCATCCTGTGAAATCAGACTTTCTTGCTTCGTGCCAGCTTCCATCTGTGCGAGAGTTGCAAACAGATGTATTCTCAGGAAAATAGGATGATTTTCATACTTCTCATACTGCCTTCTCCACCTCTCCACTACCTGCCCAAGGTCCCTACCCACTTCATACACCTTACCATCAGTCTCTCTGACTTTTTCCTTTTCTGTGGGCCAAAACGCAGCAATGAGCCCCAGAACATCGAGGTAACCATCTACTATCTTCCTGAAGGAATCTGATGCTCGTATTCTGCTGAGTGTCAGAGACTCAAGGTCCTCCTTGTCCTCTGGCATGACAAGCCACTCCACAATCTCCAGAAACAGTTCCACAACACCGGGGAGCTCACTGAGGTCCTCTGTGCCAAGGCGGGTAATGTAGAGTTTTGCATAAAGAAGCAGGATAGTAAGGAATTGTTCAGAAAATTCCGGGGAGCTATTTTTGAGCAGGTTGATTACCTCGTCCACTATCCCGCTTATGTCCCCTATCCTAGGCCCGTCTTTGCCTCTGATTGCTAGTTCATCCCTGCTCAGAAATTTCACCACAGCAGCCAGGGCTTCAACGAATACGTCATCTGGGAAAAATGTTGGGTTGTCATAAAGCTTTTGCCAGGTGTCTATGGTATTTTGAAGTCTGGTATCGGAGAGCGTATCAAACGCCGGCTGACTCAGCAATAATGGAAGATACACTGAATAGATATCATCGAATCCCAAAAAACCAAACTTTTTTTCAGACTTTAATGTTCTTTGCACGGAATCTATTATCTCGTCATAAACTTCTACTGTTGACAAAATATTTCTGAAATCTGACCAAGAAACTTCGATATCTTTCTTCAGGTCTTTCCAAACCGATTTCACTGTTTCATCGTAAGTAACATCCAATCTCATAATCTCTCTTGCATACTTATACATGCTAACGAACAAAATTTCTTTTGGGACATCTGCATAGTACTCAGCCAAGCGATTTTTACGCTGCTCGAAATCATCCGGATAAATCGGGTCTTCTCCGTTTCTAATCAAATAAAAATAGCCATTATATTCTTGTACTACTCCTAAAAAATCTTCCTTCAGTCTTTTGAGTTCAGCGGAATTATATTTTTTAAGTGGAGAGCCGGGCAACAAATTTGTTTCAATAGCAAAATAATTCTGAAGCTGTCCCACTA
>JALWFW010000317.1 GCA_027013865.1 Polyangiaceae bacterium
CATCCACGGCCTCACCCACCACGTTCATGATGCGTCCCAGGACTCCGCGCCCCACCGGAACCGATATGGGAGCGCCGGTATCGAGAACATCCATGCCTCTGACGAGTCCGTCGGTGGAATCCATGGCAATGGTACGCACAACGTGTTCACCGATATGCTGGGCAACTTCCAGGGTTAGGTTCCACTGCTGCTCTGACAAAGTGGGATTCGTGACCTTGAGGGCCGTGTATATGGCCGGAAGTTCCCTTCCCTCGAAAGAGACGTCCACCACAGGCCCCATGACCTGAACTATCTTGCCAATACTGTGTTTTTCGCTGCTGCCGGGCTGCGTCACGATATCACCTCGAATCCGGATATGATTTCCATGAGCTCCCTGGTTATGAGTGCCTGACGGGCCTTGTTGTACTGGACCGTCAGATCTTCCAGGAGATCCTGGGCGTTCTTGGATGCTCCGTCCATGGCTGTCATGCGTGCCGCCAGCTCTGACGTGAGGGAGTCCATTAACATTCTCTCCATCATGGCATCGAAGACCACGGGCATGAGCATCTCAAGCATCTCCTTGCGTTCCGGTTCATAGTATGTGTAGTCATTGAGGGGATCCGGATGAAAATCAGGGTCTCCCTCCATGGGAAAGAGCTTCTGAATGGCGGGCTCCTGGGTCATGGGCGTCAGATACCTGGTATAGGCCACGTGAAATGAATCGTTACTGCCATCTTCCAGGCGCTTGAGAACGAACTTCCTGATTTCACTGACGAAATCTGGATCTCTAAGGTCCGATGGAAGAGTAAATTCCTTGAGCGGATTTATCCCCAGAGTCTTCAGGCGATCCCTAGCTTTCTTCCCGGAATAGATAATATCCACCTCACCGTCGTGTTCCCTTATGAACCCCTCTGCCAGTTTGGTGACCTTTGCGTTGTAACTGCCGCACATACCCCTATCCGAGGCGATGACCAGCATGAGAGGACGTCTGCCCTCGTCTTTCTGGTAGAAGACGTTTTCCGCATCCTCGGGATGATAAATTCGTCCCATGGAGCGCCACAGAGCATCGACGTAGGGTCTGTGCTGATTCAGAAGGGGCTGTACCTTGTACAGTTTGGCCGAGGCCACCATCTTCATGGCCTTGGCTATCTTCTGGATATTCCGGATCGTCGTGATCCTGCGGCGTATGGTCCTGAGATCTCCGCTCACAGTACCGACTCCTCACTGGTAGGCACGAATACACCGGAGAATTCCTCCAGTACTGTTTTCAACGCTGTATCCAGTTCACCGGTGAGCTCTGGATTACTCCTGATATCCCTGAGCACCTGGACATGATTCTCACGGACATACTGAATGAGTTCCTCCATGAACCTGGGAACGTCATGCACGGGGATTTCATCGAAGAAGCCCTTGGTGCCTGCCCATAGACCTAGCACCTGCTCCTCCATGGACAGAGGCGAATACTGTGGCTGGCGCATCAGCATCATCATGCGCATGCCGCGGTCCATCTGGGCCTGAGACACTGCATCTAGGTCGGCGCCGAACTGGGCGAATGCCTGGAGTTCACGGTACTGGGCCAACTGGATACGCAGAGGCCCCGCCAGTTTCTTGATGATTTTCGTCTGTGCAGAGCCTCCGACACGGGACACGGACAGGCCGACATTAACGGCAGGTCTCTGTCCTGAATGGAACAGCTCGCCCTCCAGGAATATCTGACCGTCGGTGATGGAAATCACGTTGGTGGGAATATATGCGGATATGTCGCCGGCCTGGGTCTCCACAACGGGCAAAGCCGTGAGAGAACCACCCCCCTCCTCGTCGCTCATCTTGGCTGCCCTCTCAAGCAGACGTGAATGCAGATAGAAGACATCTCCTGGAAATGCCTCACGTCCCGGAGGGCGCCGCAGCAGTAGACTCATCTGACGGTATGCAACGGCGTGCTTGGACAGGTCGTCGATGAATACCACTGCGTGACGGCCACTGTCACGGTAGTACTCTCCCATGGTCATACCAGCATATGGAGCAAGGTACTGTAGGGGAGCCGACTCGGCAGCCGAAGCACTGACGATGATGGTGTAGTCCATGGCTCCGTAGTACTTGAGTTTGTCCACCAGCTGGGCCACGGTGGACTGTTTTTGCCCCACTGCCACGTATATACAATAAACAGGATTCCCTGAATCAAAGTTTTCCTTCTGATTGAGGATAGTGTCGATCGCAATCGCAGTCTTACCGGTCTGACGGTCTCCGATAATCAACTCACGCTGTCCTCTCCCGATAGGGGTCATTG
>JALWFW010000318.1 GCA_027013865.1 Polyangiaceae bacterium
GTGGAGAGCGAGAACCGAGCCCGGTCCATCCGTCCAGATCTCGGTTAAACTGTGCCATTAGCACGAGGCTCGTCGTGGAATCGTCTCCGGGGTGCTTCACGGAATGGAAGGCAGCGCGACACGTACTTCAGACTTTCGCCCGTCGTCCGCGGCGGCGGCGGCGTCTGGCACACGAGTGGCAAGACCTCGTCATGACCACTCCGACTCACGGCGAAGTAGTTCGCGGCTAACCGCCGAGCAATCCGTCCGACCGCTCCAAATTTGAACAGCTCGATTTTTATGAACGCCGCTTCTCGTCGTTGTAAGAGTTTTACACTTTAAATGGAGCATTACCCGAGCTTCTCTGAAACATCTGTTACCGTATATGACGCTGCATGATTTTAAAACACTTTATCGGTAATTACGACCCGGACTTCCGGGCTATCGACGGCGGCGAGGCGCCATCAAGTACCCGTTCTTTGCTGAACGTCGACCAACGAGCACTTTGTTCAGGACAAAATCTCACAAATAATACACGAGCTATTCTGAAACTAATACTTACACGTTCGCTAACAGCGCAAGCAGGCTGTATTACAGCAGGAAACAGATTGTTTACGTGCGATTTCCATCAGTTTTGGAATTGCGTGTAAATTGCATGAGTTTTCGAGGCCACGACGTCTAAGACTAGCCCTGTTGCGGGTGGTGTTTGCGTGTGAAAGCATGTGCATTAAAACTGAATACAAATTTGCGTGGTGTTTACTGCCTGAGTAAATATACCTTCTTTCAACCAAGTCATTGGCTCAACCTAGGACCACTTTGGTTTAACTAATGTTAACGGGCATGAGTCTGTATGCGTGCTAAATTTGTTAACACACACACACACACACACACACATATATACATACAAACACACACACACATACATAATTGCAGCCAGACCAGTAATTGGATCATGTCAAAACAAAGCTCGACAAAGAAGTATTGTCAGTTCATCCGTTCTGAGCTAGGACTCTGATTAAAGGCTTGCGACCATTATGATGAGCTGGCCATTATAACTAGTGGTAAATGTATCATTGGGTATTACCCTAATACATAACACACACACACACACACACACAGACTACTCACCTAGTATTGGCGCTTTCGTGTCACCTGCAGTGACGTCGGTAAGGTACCCGTCATTACCATGGTAACCAGCGGCTGAGCTGCCGTCGTTGGGGGGGCACACGCCGGCGGTACAGGCCGACGACGACGACGAGGGGGGTCGCTCCGCATCGCCAGTGGTTTCCATGCCAACCCGGTTTGTCGTGACGTCAGAGTTTTGCATATAATAATAATCGGCGGCGGCGGTGAGGGCAGCACCGGCCGACTGTTGGCGACTGTACTGGCGTCCTTGGTAACCGTACGCGTGACTAGGTTCGGAGCGAAGACGACCGAACAGAGGAGCCGAGCTCCCGTTGTCCTGGCTGCTGCTGCTGCTGCTGTCGGTCGTCTCTCGGACGTCGAACTTCATGATGCCCTCTGCAGAACGAGCATGAAAAATTCAAACGATACAATTAGTCGTCGAACGAGGCCGGAATCAAGCCAATCTGGCCGACGTACGAGTCATGGTTTACGGATTAACGAGCCGGAGTTCAAACGGAGGGCACGGGAAGGAGACGGCGAGGATTTGGCCGACTGATGAAGAGGAGAGAGCTGGCAGAATCGATCTGAAGAGAACATCGCCAACTGCAGCAAGAAATCGCAATAAACGTCATCATAACAAAGTTTGTTAACAACGTATACAAAATGTGTGTCTCCGTATGTGTTTGTGTGTGTGTGTGTGTGTGTGTGTGTGTGCGTGCGTGTGTATGTCTTTCTGTAGGTTTGTCTGTCTGCGAGTCCTGTCCAGCTTCCTGAGATGTTCGTGCGTGGTTAATGAATTTAGAATCAAATAGCAATTAGCATTATAATAAGCTGCAAAACGAACAAACCAAAGTTATTCAAGCGGCCACACTTCCTAACGACTTAGGCCAGACAAACACCTATAAATTGGCCGGATTACTCTCTGAAATTTGATCCAGACGTGGGCATCCGACTCCACAACCTTCAATTTCCTCCAATCACTTCTGGCAATAGTTTTAGCACGTTCAAAATAGACAATTGCATAATATTACCTGGCACAGCGTCACTGCACTCCGCAATAGCTTGCCACGAATAGTATCATACCGGGATTTAAACAAATCGTACATCAGTGGTACTAGTACAGGCCGCTCTGTACTCGGCTCGGATTGCTGCCGTACAC
>JALWFW010000319.1 GCA_027013865.1 Polyangiaceae bacterium
TTATTATCATTATTATCTTCTGCCCTCGGTGGAGCCGTGCCAGATTAATTGTATTTATGATGCCGCGTGTAAATAATTCGGCTCCGCGGATTTCACTTTATGTTTTTCGCAATATAAATCGCTAATTTGTTTGTATTTACTGGCCTTAGACGACATAAGACACCCTGACACACACACACACACACACACGCGCGTAATGCAATATTATGTGTTTAATTGCAACGCAAGTACAAGTGCTATTTTCAGTGCAGGAATAACGGCGGATAAACAAAATAAATACGTCGCTATTACATCAGCGTTGACGTCAAATTATATGCAAATGAGGCATTCTGTCCATACTCGCTGAAGCTGTGAATATATTCGGTTGAAAGCACAATGACTACATTTATCAATACTGCATTTCCTTGGAAACAAAGTAATCCACGATATTAAGCTGAATGGCCTTGACCGCTTTCAAAGGTCAAAGGTTAGCCACTGTCCGTATTTACGATTTCCGTGTCATACAGCTGGGCGCGTTACACAGCTGTACTGCACACCGCCGTATTCCAGACAGCTGTCGGTCATACAGCTGTCGACAAACCGAGCTGCTCCAAGAGGTCGCTGCGTTCGATCCAGTCAACTTCCGGTTCGGCGTCGGGCATGATCAGACACATGAACTTCCTTCCGGTCGTCGTGTCCATGGGAAAGATCGCTATCGGCGTGAAGTGTTCGTTGTCGGCGACGTAGGCGCACAAGCGCGCGTACACTTCCGGGTGCTGATGACGTAAGCTGACGCCGCGCTGACGTAGCTTCCGTTGGATATTGACGAAGCAGATCTCGCGCGCCTTCCGCCCGCTCAGGTTCTCGCTGAACTCCGACCCGGGCACGGCCGTCAGGATCAGCGTGTCGGCGTCGGGGCCGGAAGTGGGCAGCTGCGGCGGCGGCGCCGTGCTCAGGCGGAGCTTGTAGCACAGCTGAACGACGCGGCATTCGCGTTTTGGCGCCGCCCTGGCGGACTGCGCGTCGCCGCCTCCCGCTACGATGGCGACGTCGAGGACGTATTTCAGTTCCGGATTGTAGCTCCGGCACATGTCCGTCAGCCGAAATAAATGCTCTCCCATCGTCTCCACCGTCCGCAGATCGCCGATTGACGCGTAGGCGGGCGCCGCCGACGCCGCGCCGCCTCCCGCGATGAACCGGTCCGCCTCCGCAACGCAAGCGAACGTCAGCAGGACGCATCCGCGACCCCTCGACAGATATCCGGCTCGGGCGATCCTCGTGTACTCGGCGCACAGCTCTGGGCTGTCGTGGGCCAGGCGGGCGACGCGCTTGCACGTGCTGCTTATCCGGCTGTACAGGCAGCTGCGCTTGTGCCGGGTCCAGTGCTCCCTGCGGCAGTCCCGGCTGCAGTAGTATGTATAGCAGTTGTGACACGTCTTGTACGTTTGGCGAGCCTCGTCCAGCGTGACCGCCTTGCGACATTTCTTGTTCCGACACTTGACGATGATCTCAGACTTGCCCCGTCCCAAAGGGGCCTCTTCTTGGTCATCGACAGCTCTGCGGAATTTCGGCGAACTGTCTTCCTCGTTGCCCGACTCCCACCGAGAGTCTATCGGATGTCTGAGCAGTTGCAGCGCCCTCTCCAGCCGTACGGCCATTGGCTGACTGGTTAGTGACGTCATGCTGGGATTCTTTTTCTTCTGGCCAATCATGGAGTTCGGAGGCGAATCCAAAACCAGCAAACCATCCAGGAGATTCTCAAACGATCCGTTGTCCTTGCTGCTGGTGGTGGAGTTGGATGTCTCAAATGGCGGATTCTTGGTCTTGTTTCGCACCTTTCCAGATGATTTCATTGCTTTCTTCGTCTTTTCTGTCGTAAGTTCACCCTGATTAGTCGTTGACGAAGGTACCTCATCCAGTTCTTTCTTCCGGTGGCGACGTGAACCCGGTGATTCGTCAAACGACAGAATATCCATAGACTGAGAATATAAGGCGTTGTCTTCCGATGCATGACCTTCGTCCTCTTCGTACCAAGGCTTGCAACTATCCTCCGTTCTTGTCTTCTGGTTTTCTCCATCGCAGCTGCTAGTCAGATGCTCACCGTTCACGACACGATCTTCACATGAATCATGCCTTAATTCGATCTGGTCGCCGTTCTGAAAGCGTTCCGGATCGGTACTGAAACCACCGCCAGGCGTCAGGATGCCGGAATCCTGTCTGAGAGAATTGTTCGCTTTGCTGTTCCCCTTGTCCTTGTACGCGCCAGCATCCGAACTGAAG
>JALWFW010000320.1:0-6418 GCA_027013865.1 Polyangiaceae bacterium
CTAGCGCCGCTGTCGCATCTAAATCCCATGAAGATTATTGGATGATAGGTGATGGGATAGGTATTCAGCGGATAGAACACACTGAGAAAGAAGCGGGTATTGTCTGCAACGGGAATATCCATTCCTGCATTCAGGATAGAATACACAGGACCCTGCTCGACGTCATCCGACTGAATAAACAGGGCCGGTGGAAAGACTAGCAGGAGGATGAGATCAGCCAGGGGATTGGAGACACTCTGGGATTCCTTTGGAACAGTGGGCTGATTACGGAAGGTGAGGCCGGCATATACATGGGCTCTACCAATACGCCACGTGGGAATGATTGACAGGGATCCCAGGGCCACACCGGTTCTGTATGATTCGATGGACTGAAGCACGAGTGTCCCGTCCCCGTTATCTATTAGAGTCGCCTTCTCGAAGGGTATCGAATAATACATCAGTTCGAAACCGAGGCCGATGTCGAAACCGGGATTGACTCCGAAGGAACGGAACAGATGAAGGCCAGTCCCCCAGGTGGGACCTTTGGGTTTGAGGTCCAGAGTATCAGTGTAGGTCTTCACCATGCCACGATCCGAACCGTACTCAGCCATCAGGCCAACTGTCCAGCGTTCTCCAAGCCGTATTCGCCAGTTGAGATTGAATTGGGCGTGGGGTAGCCAATTCGCATTGCCCTTGGTGTACTCCAGAGGCTCTGTTCCGTCTGCAGTTACGGTGTCTATGTGCTCAACCCCTTCTTGCGGGCTTTGGGACACCAATATTGCACTTCCCATGTTGATTTCATGTCTGGCAGGAATGGGGGCACCGGTGTAAGCCGGAGGTTGTGCCATGGGAACCAGGCCGGCCCTGTGATACACCCGTTTCGTCACGCATCCGTTCATGAGAAATCCGAATGCTGCAAGTAGTGTGACTGTGATGCGGACAGGATATACAGAGTTCATGGTTGCCTCCTCAAATAAAGCACAGTGACAGAAAATATATGACTTCATAACCATTCATGACAATAGGCTGCGGACATTTTACAAGCAATTTTACTTCAGTTCCGGGGAGAAAAAGGAAATTCAGTCATTGCGGCAATTCAGCTTACCTTTGAATTGGCCATGTGGTATCAAGAAGCGAAGGAGGAGGTCAAAAGTGGAAAGGCGCATAACCCGGCATCCCGTTCTTGAGCCTCCCGCTCATGATGATTCTGACTACATAGAGTTTTATTTCGAGGGGAACAAGTACAGGTCCAGGGCAGGGGAGGTAATATCCTCCAGTCTTTATGCGGCTGGTGTTGACGTATTCGGTTACCATAAGAAAGACGGTAAACCTCAGGGTCTTTTCTGCGCCAACGGTCAGTGTGCCCAGTGCCTTGTTCTGGCTGATGGCAAGCCGGTAAAAGCATGCATGACCGAGGTGAAGCCCGGCATGGAGGTACGCAGGGTCAAAGGCCTGCCATCCCTCCCTGCTGTCGACGAGCCTGGAGAGATGACATTTCCGGTATTCAGGGAAGTGGAGGTTCTCATTGCCGGAGGGGGGCCTGCAGGCATTGGAGCAGCCATAGAGCTTGGGAGACTTGGAATAAACGTCTTGCTGGTGGATGACAAGGTCACCCTGGGAGGCAAACTAACTCTTCAGACACACCAGTTCTTCGGAACCATGGAAGACTGTTATGCAGGAACCAGGGGCATAAAGATTCCGGAACTTTTGGGCCAGCAGCTGCCCAACACCGTGGAGATCTGGAATAATTCAACAGTTGTCGCAGCTTACACGGATAAATCATTTGGTATCGTGAAGGAGGATGAGTACATTCTCGTAAAACCGAGGGTCTTCATCTCTGCCATAGGCGCCCGGGAGAAAGGCCTGGCATTTCCGGGTAATGACCTCATTGGAGTAATCGGTGCAGGGGCATTTCAGACCCTAGTCAACCGCGATCTCATAAAGGCTGCTTCCAGACTGCTCATCATAGGTGGAGGCAATGTAGGCCTGATTGCCGGATATCATGCACTTCAAGCCGGCATAGAGGTCAAGGCACTTGTGGAAGGTGCAGAAAAATGTGGTGGCTACAGGGTTCATGCCGATAAACTGCGCAGACTTGGAGTTCCCATATTCACGCGACACACCATAATCCGTGCAGAGGGTAAGACCAGGGTAGAACGCGCCATCATAGCCGAGGTGGACGACAATTTCCGTCCCATTCCCGGTACGGAGCGCGTGTACGATGTAGACATGGTACTCATAGCCGTGGGGTTGGCTCCACTTTCTGAGCTGGCCATAAAGGCTAAACAATACGGCATAACGACCCTGGAGGCAGGTGATGCCAAGGAGATAGCCGAGGCTTCGGCTGCCATTTTCAGTGGTAGGATAGCCGGCCGCAAGGCAGCCATAAAACTCGGTCACGACGTAGACGTTCCCGATGAATGGGAACAGAAAATAAGGGTACTAGCCGCCCGTCCTGGGGCAGAAATTCCCCTGGAAGAACAGGATTATCCTGAAATGCGCGCCTTTCCGGTGATTCGCTGTACCCAGGAGATTCCGTGTAATCCGTGTGCCGAGGTGTGTCCGGAGAATGCAATCGAGATTCCGGGTGAAGGCATCCTTGGGCATCCGAAGTTCGTTGGCAACTGTACGGGATGCACCAAGTGTGTGGCCGTGTGTCCTGGACTGGCCATCTCCATGATTCAGCGTCTCCCCAATGGAAAGACTGTAGTCGTGCTGCCATGGGAGATGGATGCCTTCAAGAAAGGCGACGTCGTGAATCTCACCGATGCCTCAGGAGACATCATCGGCAAGGGACGTATCCTCACGAAGGCATATCTCAGGGACAAGCGTCAGCTTCTTCGTATCGAAGTGGATGAGTCCATCGCCGTCAAGGTCGCAGGCATTCGTTTGTATGAGCCGGATCCCGGAAGACCTCTGCAGGAATGGCTGGCAGATGAAGACCCCATCGTCTGCAAGTGCGAGAGGGTCCGTAAGTCAGAGATAGTTGCTGCCATAAGGGCCGGAGCCCGAGACATGAACGAGATCAAGGCCCGGACCAGGGCCGGTATGGGAGCCTGCGGCGGCAAGACTTGCAAGGATCTCATACTGCGCATATTCCGGGAGGAGGGAATCTCCATTGATGAGGTGACCACCTTCATAACACGTCCCCTGACCAATGAGACCCCTCTTGCAGTATTCGTGGGCCAGGCCAGGGATGAAAGTTGACTCTCCTGCCTCAATATTTCTATCACAATCACAACCAAGATGAATGGACAAAAAGTCTCATGCATGTAAAATCGCCGCCGTTGGAGGATGAGTATGGACAGTATCCTCAATGAACTGGATGCTCTCGTTGTTCAGGCACTTGAAGAAATAGGCAGTGCAGGGGATGAGAACAGTCTTCGTGAGTTGGAAGTGAAATATCTCGGCAAGAAGGGATCCCTCACAGCCATGCTACGTTCCATGGGAAAGATTCCCAAGGATCAGCGGCCGGTGTTCGGCAAGAAGGTCAACGAGGCCAAGGCCAAGGTGGCTGATGCCCTTCAGGTGCGCCGCACAGAACTGAAAGACGCCGATATCCGTCGTGAGCTCGAGGACGAGGAATTCGATCCCACACTTCCCGGACTCGAACTTCCGTCCCGTAGAGGTTCTTTTCATCCTGTATCCATAGTTCAGGCCGAGGTCGAACGCATATTCGAGCAGATGGGATTCAGAATCCTGGATTATGGCGAGGCCGAGAGTGACTGGTACAACTTCGAGGCACTGAATATTCCTAAGGACCACCCGGCACGGGACATGCAGGATACCATCTGGCTGAAGGACGGAGGCCTGCTTCGTACTCACACGTCTGCGGGTCAAGTCAGGGCCATGCAGGAATACGGGGCCCCGCTCAGGGCCGTGTTTCCTGGCAAGGTTTACCGCTATGAGCGCACTGATGCCTCACACGAGCACACATTCCATCAGGTCGAAGGCCTCATGATAGACCGGAACATATCCACGGCCAACCTCATAGCCGTCATGAAGGAGCTTCTCTCGGCCATCTTCGGTTATGAAGTCACTGTTCGGCTACGTCCCGGTTATTTCCCATTCGTTGAACCGGGCTTCGAGCTTGATATACAGTGCATGGCGTGCGGCGGTGAAGGCTGTCCGGTGTGCAAGTATTCAGGATGGGTAGAACTCCTGCCATGCGGTCTCGTCCATCCCAATGTGCTCCGTTCAGGCGGTCTCGACCCCGAGGAATGGACTGGGTGGGCCTTTGGTCTGGGGCTGTCACGTCTGGCAATGATGAAATACAAGATAACGCACATAACACACTTCATGGGCGGGGATTTACGCTTCTTTGCTCAGTTCGGAGAGCCGGTATGAATGACCGACCCCGGACAGGAGTGACTGCTGTGTACTGGACTTTTACGGTGCTTACCGTTTGAGGAGGGTTCCATGAAAATATCCTGGAACTGGCTTGGACGCTATGTAGATCTCGAAGGCATCGATCCTTTTGAGATGTATGCTCGTTTCACCATGGCTGTTGCAGAGCTGGAGGGCATGGAGCGTGTGGGAGAAGGCCTTGGTGGTGTGATCGCTGTGAGAATACTGGATGTAAATCCGCATCCCAATGCCGCAAAACTTCAAATTGCCGACATAGACCTTGGGCAGGGACGTACCATGAAGGTGGTATCAGGCGCTCCCAACACGAGGGTCGGAGCCATCGTACCATTCGTTCCTGTAGGAACGAAGTATCTGGGCAAAGACGGACAGTGGAACATCATGAAGCCAGCAGACCTCAGGGGCGTACGCAGTGAAGGTATGCTCTGTTCCCAGTTCGAGCTCGGCCTGTCCGACGATCATTCTGGTCTGTGGGAACTTCCGCCGGACACCGAACCTGGTACTCCCCTGGTGGAGATTGCACCCATCGAGGACGTCATCTGGGAGATAGACAACAAATCCCTCACACACAGACCGGATTTGTGGGGTCATATAGGGCTCGCCAGGGAGCTTGCAGCCCTTACCGGACGTCCGTTCGACCCCCGTATCCCGAAACTGATCTTCACTGATGACGACCCTCTAGAGGTAAGCATCGAGGCCCCAGAGCTGTGCTCACGTTACACCGCTTACCGTATATCAGGTGTCAGACCCGGACCTGCTCCGCTGTGGATGCAGGTCCTCTTAATGCACGTGGGCCAGCGTCCCATCAATAATATAGTGGATGCTACGAACTTCGTGATGCTGGCCACGGCCAATCCCATTCATGCCTTCGATGCATCGAAAATAAGAGGGGGCAAGATAATCGTCCGCAGGGCTCACGAAGGCGAGAAGCTGGAAACACTGGACGGCAAGATGCACACTCTCACCCCAGACGATCTGGTCATCGCAGATTCCGAAGGGGCGGTGGCTCTGGCCGGAGTAATGGGTGGGGCCAATTCAGAGGTCACTGAAGGGACCACGGACGTAATCCTGGAGAGCGCAAACTTCCATCCCGCCACTATCAGAAGAACGGCTCTGCGCCTTGGTGCCCGTACCGAAGCATCTGCCAGATTCGAAAAGAGTCTGGATCCCTATAGAGCCGAAGACGCATCCCACCTGTTCGGAGCGCTGATAATGGACATGATTCCGGGCAGTTCCATCACTTCGCGTTATTACGACGCAGGAGAGTATGAACGGCCTCTGCCCGTCATCCGCACCACCGGTACCTTCATACGTAAGCGTCTTGGAGCGGATCTCTCCACTGACCGCATATCGGAGATACTGACATCCCTGCATTTCGGTCTGGAGCGCTCTGAAGACGAGCTCACGGTTACGGTGCCATCCTTCCGTGCTACGAAGGACATCTCCATACCGGAAGATCTAGTGGAGGAGGTGGGACGCATACACGGCTATGACAACATAGAGCCCCGTCTTCCTCTCATCTCCATGAGCCGTCCATGGACTCTACCTGCCAAGGAGACGGAGCGCCTGCTGCGGCGTGTCATGGGTATGGAGCTCGGTTTTACGGAGGTGATGACCTACTCATTCGCCCGGAGCGCTGTACTGGAACGTCTGGAGCGCTCCACTGACGACATGGTGGAGCTGCTCAACCCCATAAGTGCGGAAGAGCCGTACCTGCGTACCTCTCTGATTCCAACCATGCTTCCCGTCATAGAGCGCAACCAGCGTGACTATGAACACGTACGAATCTTCGAGTATGGCAGGGTATTCAGAAAGGATACATCATCGGACATCCCGTGGCAGGGACGCCGTTTGGGGGCTCTAATCTCCTTCAAGGACTTGAGAAACGATCCGGATGGTCGCATGTTTTACTATATCAAGTCCGTGGTAGAACGGCTCTTTGTCAGAATCGGCAAGGGAGCGCTCTCGTTCGTTCCCATGGAAGATGCTGGCCGCGAAGCATCAGAACCGTGGATCCATCCTGTGAGATCCAGGGCTCTGAAACTCGAAGGACGCATAGTTGGCTGGATTTCAT
>JALWFW010000320.1:6428-22263 GCA_027013865.1 Polyangiaceae bacterium
CCCAGAGCTCTGGGAGCGCTCGATCTCGAACACGGAGTATCCTTTATGGAACTGGATGTCGACGCAATCGCGGATCTTCCTGAAAAAGTTAATCATTTCAGAGAGATACCCAAATTCCCCGGGGTGGTTCATGACGTTACGGTCCTAGTGGATTCCACTGTGAAAAGCGGAGACCTGATTTCTTTGATATCTTCGCTGGACACAGAACTGGCCGTGGATTTCATAGAGGTCTTCGCAACCTATACCGGAGAGCGTCTGCCCCAGGGTAAGAAAACCGTATCCTTCCATATAAGTCTCAGGCATCCTGAGCGTACGATCACCAGTGAAGAAGTGCAGCATTACCATGAAACTCTTGAGGCTCTTCTTGCAGAGCATGGGTACGAGATACCCAGGGGGTGAACCATGACCAAACGTATAGTGGTGGGCATTGCCGGTGGCACTGGGTCAGGCAAGACCACGATTGCCAAGAATATCATGAAGTCCCTGCCAGAGGGTTCTTGTGTCCTCATAGACCACGATTCCTACTATAAAGATCATTCGGACCTACCGCTGGAAGAGCGAGAAAAGCTCAATTATGACCACCCAGATTCCCTGGACAACGACTTATTCGTGGAGCATCTGCGTATGCTCAAAGAGGGCAGGGATATAGAAAAGCCGGTATACAATTTCCGTACACATTCCAGAGAGGAATTCACGGAACCGGTTCGCTCGGCTCCTGTGATAATCGTTGAGGGAATACTCATCCTCGTTGATGAACGCATAAGAAATCTCTTGGATATCAGGATATTCGTAGATACGGACGCAGACATAAGGGTATTGAGACGTGTACGGCGGGATATGCGCCACCGGGGTCGTACCTTTGAGTCTGTTCGTGAACAGTATTACCGTACTGTTCGCCCCATGCATCTTCAGTTCGTGGAACCAAGCAAGAGATGGGCGGATCTAATAATCCCAGAAGGCGGTCAGAACAAAATAGCTCTCGATGTCGTGGTCGAGAAACTCATGCGCTTTTTGGGCGATCCAGACAGAGTAACTTCAAATAAATAGCAAACAAAAAATACCATCAATAATATTCAATAGTTACATTAAAACACCATGAGTGGGTTTAAGGGGTATTAATACTGAATGAAACGTGTATGCTGAAGCGGTATCAAGAGAGGACATCATGCTGGACTGGCGTGCACTTTATGAACAAAAGATATCAGAGATGGAGACGGCTCTGGACCGGATTCCCCGGGGTGGAGCGGTCTTCATCTCACCAGGGGCCACAGAGCCGGTTGCCATGAGAGAACTCATCGCAGATTTCGCTCTGCGTAAGGGCTGGAGGCTGGTGATTCCGTGGTCTTTAGTCCCTTTCCCGCGTAAAATCCTGGAAAGTCTGGCGTCTTCAGGCAGGCCCTTGACCATGCTTTCACTGTTTCGTATCCACTCCCGGGACTTCGGGGATGGTCTCATCGATTATGTTCCTCTGGCTGCCGCAGATATTCCGCGTTTTTTCTCATCCATATCGCCCAGGGGAGCTCTGATCACCGTGTCCAAACCTGACAGATTCGGTTATCTCAGCCTAGGGCCTTCAGTGGACATGAGCTACTGCCTGGCGCACAGTGTTCCCCACATGGTGGGAATAGTGAATTCTCAGGTTCCCCGGACTTTTGGAGATACACTCGTACATGCAGGGATTTTCGATTCCCTGGTACGGCTGGACTTCCCCCTCAGTGAACTGAGTATCTCTCAGGTACACCGCTCCGTGGACGAGAAGATGGCGCGTCACCTCATATCCATCATTCCCGACGAGGCCATCTTGGATCTCAGGGCTGGACGTATTCATCCAGGAGTGCTCAGGAATCTAATAGGAGACAAGCGCCTATCAATACGTTCCGAGTATATTTCTGACTGGATTCTGGAAATTTTAGAGAGCAGGGAAGAAGCCACACTGTGGGAAGAGGATGCCACTGTCACCACATCCAGTGCCATGGGCACCAGCCGTATGTATGAGTTCCTCCATGACAATCCAATGGTTCGTTTCGTAAGACTATCACATCTGTGGAATACACGCACCTCCCGCCGGCCATTCGTGACTATTCTTGGAGGTGGAGCCTTGGATCTCTCCGGTCGTCTTCTCGAGCGTGATACCATTCCATCAGCCATGAGCGAGCGGATGGACAGCATTCTGTTTGCCAAACGTTCTTCCAGAGCCTTTACGGTCGTTCTTTTGCCTTCCAGGGACACAAAAGGTAGATCCACTCTGCATGTACCGGGAAACAGGCCGTCTCTCCTTCCTCCGCAGTATGTGGATTATGTGGTAACTGACTATGGGGTTGCAAGACTGACCGGAAAAAATATGGTTCAGCGAGCTCAGGCCCTTATCGAAGTGGCTCATCCCGATGACAGAAGGATGCTTCTGGCTAGAGCCAAGGCATACGGTATACTGCCTTTTTCGGCAGATGTCCTGACACACGAGTATCCTACTCAACTAGTTGAATTTATTAATATATTTCCTGTCCTCACTATTACGGTGAGACCTGCTACTCCTGCTGACGGGCCTTTACTCATAGACCTTTACTATTCCATGAAACCTGAAGACCTGAAGATGCGTTTTTTTGGCACATCCGGTACTCTGGAGGCATGGAAAGGAGCTTTGGCCAGCAACATGCACTCGAGTCTCGTGCTGATTGCCGAGGATATTGCTTCTGGCCAGATTTTGGGACAGTGTGAGTACAGGGTCATACAGGATTCTGGTACTGCGTCAGTCGCCCTTGCAGTCAAGGAACCGTTTAGACGTAAGGGAATTGCCCGAACGCTTCTCATTCATCTCGTGAAGGCCGCTCGCCATTTCGGTATAAAGTCACTGCTCGCCGAAGTGTTGACTTACAATCAACCCACAGTAGCCCTTTTCCGTTCACTGAACTGGAAAGAAGTCAAGGAAGAATCAAGGATCATAAAATTCGAATACACAACAGGAGACTAACCCTCTGCAAGCACAGGAATAGGATTCCCATGGATTGAATCATACGGGCTTTTGGCGGTTAACTCGTTGCTTCACTGCATGACCAGTGATATAATTCGGCTCTTCAGGAGGTTTACATTATGAAGGTTTTCACAAGACTGTTTTACGTGATGGTAAGCGCATCACTGCTTTTCTCCATTGCAGCATGTGATGACGACGGGGGTGGTGGAGATACCAACAACACCAACAATACCAACAATACCGTCAACAACACCAACAACGGTACCGACACCAACAACGGCACCGACACCAACAACGGTATGGGCACCAACAACGGTACCGACACCAACAACGGCACGGGCACCAACAACGGCACGGGCACCAACAACGGCACGGGCACCAATAACGGTACCGACAATGCTCAGTATGAAACTATTTCCTGTGGCACACCCTCCACGATTTCATCTGGAACATGTGAGGTGACACAGGGTGGAGCCAACACCAATCACATATTGGTACGCGGACAGATTCTGGCTCTTGGTAAAGTTTACACCGCAGGTGAAGTGGTGGTGAACACCGATACTCAGGCCATAGAGTGCGTGGGCTGTGGCTGTGCCCAGCAGTTTACGGATGCTGCTGTCATCGACTGTGGTAATTCGGTGGTCTCTCCCGGTCTGGTGAATGCCCACGATCATATCCGCTGGACTCATGCGCCTCCGGCCCCTGGAACATTTTCCTTTGATGACGGAGGACACGGTGCTGAGCGCTATGATCACCGTCACCAGTGGAGAAAGGGTCTCGACGGACACACCAAAATCCGCATCCCCGGCAATGCCACCAGGGAAGAGAAAGCATGGGGAGAACTGAGACAGCTTATGTCAGGAACCACATCTCTATTCGGTTCTGGTTCTGCTGACGGTTTCCTTCGCAACATAGACGTATCTTCCGATTCCTACATCGACAACCTTGGCACGGTAAAATACACCACCTTCCCACTTGGGGACACGAGTGGCTACATGGCTGATTCAGGATGTTCAGGATACAATTTCAGGATCGAGGAGAATCAGCTCTCCTCCATGGTAGCATTCATTCCTCACGTTTCAGAGGGTATCAACGCTGCCGCCCGCAACGAGTTCGTGTGCCTTTCTGGTCAGGATCCCACTGGAGAAGACCTTCTCGCTCCCAATACTGCCTACATCCACTCCATTGGTCTCATGGCCTCTGACGTGGCCCTCATGGGACAGGAAGGTGGCGGTGTGATATGGTCACCGCGCACCAATATCGATCTGTATGGACAGACAGCCAACGTCACAATGATGCACCGTATGGGAATCGTAATAGGCCTTGGCACCGACTGGACCATTTCAGGTTCCATGAACATGCTGCGTGAACTTCAGTGTGCGGATCATCTAAATTCGGAATATTACAACCACTTCTTCACGGATTATGACCTTTGGCTCATGGCTACCAACAATTCCGCTCGTCTTCTCGGAGTCGACAACTGGGTTGGCGCTCTCGAAGAGGGACGCTACGGCGATCTGGTAGTATACACCGGCACGAATGCCCACAGATCGGTCATCGATGCACAGGCCCAGGACGTGGCACTGGTCATGCGAGGTGGTGAACTTCTTTACGGAGATGCTGACATAATAGATGCCTTACGCACTGACTGCGATCCCATCGACGTGTGTGGCTCTGCCAAAAAGGCATGCGTAAACAGTGAGGCAGGCATGAGTCTTGCCGATCTAGAAAACGCCGTATCTCCGGTTGGATACACGGATCGCTTCAGTGACACCTATCCTCTGTTCTTCTGTGGTGACCCGGAGCGTGAGCCTTCCTGTACACCTTCCCGCCCCGGTGAATACGACGGATCTATCTCTGTCAATGACATGGATGGTGATGGCATAGAAGACTCTCTGGACAACTGCCCCACAATTTTCAATCCCCCCATGCCGATGACTGGCGGACAGCAGCCGGACTTCGACAGTGATGGCGATGGCGATGCCTGTGATCCGTGTCCGCTGGATGCCAACACCACGCAGTGTTCTACATTCAATCCCAACGACAGGGACAACGATGGGGTGGACGACTCCCAGGACAACTGCCTTGGTGTACAGAATCCCGATCAGGCAGATACCGACGGCGATGGCATTGGCGATGCCTGCGATCCATGTAATGATAGTGTAGATACAGATGGTGACGGCGTCGGCGATGACTGCGATCCATGTCCAGATATGGATACCAGCGGCAATGTTCAGACCTCCATTCCGGATATACGTCTGACTTGCAGCGGCAGCGGACTTCCCGTTAATACGGAAGTCACGGTCACTGGTATAGTGACGGCCACTGCCTATAAGCGGCTGTTTATTCAGGATCCAAACGGTGATCTTTACGGTGGAATCGTGGTCTATACCGGCTCTGATACCAATCCTGCAAGTACATACGGCGTTAATGTCGGGGACATCATCCAGGTACACGGCATGCTCGACGTCTATAATGGCCAGCAGGAAATTATTGCCCTTTCTGACGGCACTCTTGAGGTGAGTGTTCAGTCCACTGGAAATACATTGACACCGCTTCAGGTTTCCATTGCCGACGTAAACGACGCTGCAGCCGATTCCGAGAAGTACGAGTCTATGTACGTTCAGATTACTGGCACGCCCCTTACCGTCAGTACCGATATCGATAGTAATTACGAGTTTACGGTCACTGACAGCAACAGTAATGAGCTCATAATAGATGATACTATCTGGTATCATTATCCCCCTGATGCTACAGGTCTTGCCTCTACGGGCGACCATATCACCCATCTTGAAGGTATCATGGGATACACCCATGGTCACCGCAAGCTATTCATACGTAATTCCGGTGATATAACTGTTTCCCATCCTTGAGCCACGATTTCGCCCTTCTTAAAGTCTCTTGCCTTTCCGCCGATGACATCACCGAAATATAGCGGGGAATAGATAGAGCCTCGGTAGGTTCATCTTATCCTGTTGCACATACTCGTCATACTGATACTCTCATGAGTCTGGAGGTACCCATGGACGGATCCAATCCTCCCATTTACGGGCCTGGAGCCATACAGAGATATCGCTCGGTTGGCGTGGAGACTGCCGATCCGGGTAAACTTCTGCTGATGCTGTACGACGCAGCCATAGGATTTTGTAAAAAGGCAAAAATTCTCATCGACAAAGGGGATATGGAAGGCAAGGGCAAGTTCATCAGCAAGGCCCAGGCTATCATCAATGAGTTCATTGCGACGCTGGACTACTCTGTGGCACCTGAACTTTGTGCAAATCTCGAGTCTCTGTACCACTTCATGCTCAATCAACTCAATGATGCAAACATAAACGTGGACAAGGAACCCCTGGATGTCGTCATAAAACTGCTTACAGATTTGCGCAATGCCTGGGCAGACGCGGTTGAAAAATCTGGTTCAGGTCCACAGATTCCTGGAGGCAAAGCAGGGTAGATGTCTCAACGTGTTGATATCAAAGAGTTTTTTAGCGTTCTAGAAAAGCTTCTCAATCTCAGGGAAAATCCTCCAGCACTCCCTGGAGCTCTTACCTCCGGAATTTTGGAAAAATGGCTGAACAGAAGACACAGCCTCATGACACATCTTCAGGCCCTAGAGACTCCTGATCATCTGCCACCTGATTTGATAAAACGCATCATGACATCGGAAGAGACCGAATCCGACTTTCTGCATATGCTCGCTCTCATGAATCGTGAAGTCCTCACACGACTGGAAATCATAGGGGATGCCAAAATCCGCCGCAGGGGATACGGCAGCTCCAGTGGATTGAGCAATCCCGGATCAGGTCTCAATCTTGATGGATAACTGTGTGTTGACACTGGAAAAATCCCCTGAATCACATACAATGAAAACGGCTTTGTAAGGGTGAAACCAATGACCGGAGTACGATTTTCAATTGCCTGGCGGATTATTCTTGCGACACTCCTACTGATTGTCTTCATACTGGTGGCATTCATCCATCTCATCACACAGAGGATAGAGCATGTATATACTCAAACGGGGGAACAGCAGAAACAGATGTATACCAACGTTTTGAAGCTTGCCGGCAAAGCTCAGAGCGTTTCCATGCATAGACTCGCAGCCAAGTTCATCAAGGCGAGCGAGTTCGGGGAACTGGCACAGGCCATACCCTCCATCGGAAAGGAAGATCCTAAAATAGACGCATTGGTTGTCTTCGATCCAAAAGGTGCTCCTCTTGCCTTTTACGATGCCATGAGGCCAGATTCCAAATTCATCATGGAGGACAAACCCTACTTCATCAAAGGAGGGTCCAAAAAACCACTGGACTTCAAGTCTTTTCCTCTCTCCGGATTCTTTGTGAAAGCAGGAAGCAAAGAAACGAAACCTCCCAAAGGTTCTGTTGAAGGTCGCGCCTCTTTTTTGCCCAAGGGCATGGACGTGATTCGTACCGAAATAAGGGGGAAGGTCTTCACTGATGCCTCTGGAACCCGTCATATGCTTTTCATGCGCCCAATGATTGAAGAAAACGAGCTGGTGGGCATGATTGGTCTAGTTTACAATCTGCGTACGCTAGATGAGTATTCCAAAAAGCTCAATGCAGCACTCAAGGTGGCTAAAAAGGCTGCTGTCAAGAAGATCGTCATTTTTGGTCTGATATTTCTCCTTATTGGAGGTTTCCTTGCCATAGTTCAGGGGCTTCGTATTACGCGTCCGATCAAGTTGCTCAAGGACAAGGTCACCCAGCTGGCGAGTGGAGACCTTTCAGTTAGGGTCAACATCAAAACAAAGGACGAGATTCAGGTACTGGGAGAGACATTCAATTTCCTGGCGGATCAGTTGGTCATACTTCTCGAGGAAGCCCAGAAAAAGGCAGAGCAGGAGAGGGAACTGGAAGTGGCACGTCAGATTCAGGAAGGCCTGATTCCTGCTAATCCTCCAGAAGTAGACTGGATCAAACTGGCGGCTCATTTTCAGCCTGCCTCGGAAACGGGTGGAGACTGGTGGTCTTATTACCAGCTCAAGGATGGCCGTCTGCTTCTCATCATCGGTGACGTTACCGGCCACGGAGTTCCTGCAGCTATGATTACTGCGGAGGTGAAGAGTACCTGCGATACAATGATGATTGTCAGAGATAGGGATGTTAAACTGGATGAACTCATATGGGTTCTCAATCACGTCATCGCAGAAAGCGGTAAGGGACAGTTTTTTATGACTTGCTTTGCATGCATTTTCGATCCTGCAAACGATAAACTCTACTATACCAATGGGGGACACAACTTCCCGTACCTGCTTCGTGATTCAGAATTCAACACTCTCATGCTGCCTAGCACCCGTCTGGGTGACGACATGAACGCCAGATTCGAGATCAAGGAGATAGAACTCAAACCGTCAGATCTGCTGATATTCTATACTGACGGCATCGTTGAACAGGAAAATCCTGATGGTATCGAGTATGGCGAGAAGAAGATGCGCAGAACCATCAAGAAGAATGCAGACAAGCCGGTAGAAGAAATTCTACAGGCTTTAATAGATGATGCCGAAGCCTACTATGAGGGCTTGCCGCACGAAGATGACCATACCATCGTAATGGCTAGGTATAAGGCGTAGGAGGATTCAATGCGCGCCATACTGGTCACCCTGATAATAACAATCCTATCAGTGTCCTCGTATCCTGTATCAGCCCAGGAGGGTTCTCAGTTGGAGGCCTATGAATACCTCAAGAAGGCCAACCGACTTTATGAGGCCGGAGAACTCAAGGAAGCTCTCTCCTACTACAGGAAGATTATTCGTCTTTCTCCATCCATGATGGAGGCATGGGAAAAACTTCTTGCCATCGATTATACCGAGGGTCGGTATGCTCAGGCATATGAGCTCGCAGACAGGGCTCTGAAACAGTCTGCCTCCGAGGACAAAAAGTCCGGTGTCTACATGTGGAAAGGGCTTGCAGGGGCCCTTCTCGGAAAGAAGGATGCCGTGGTATGGCTTGAGAAGGCTGTCAAGTTGGATCCATCGAGGTTTTTGGCCTATTACGAGCCTCTTCATGGTATTGGACTTGCGCGTATCTACCAGTTTTCTGGACAGTGGCAAAAAGCCATAGCTGCATACAAGGCCTTTCTCAAGTATCGCCCTGAGTCTCTGTCCAGCGAAGTGGATCACGTAGTTTTATTCCGTCTTGGTGAGTGTTTCTTGTATATCAACAAACCAAAAGACGCTCTTTCCGTGTGCGAGCGCTCCATGAAACTCAGGCCAACATATCTGTCCTCTGTATGGTGTAAAGCAGAGTCTTTACGCAGAATGGAGAAGTATGGACAGGCATACCTCTACTTCAGGAAGATAGTCAGATATGCCCCCAAACATCCTCGCATCCTTCAGGGCATGGCTGTAACCACTCTTTATACGGGTAAGGGTTACAGGGCGCTCTCTTATGCAAGGCGCTATGTGGCATTGCGTCCTGGAGATCCTTACGGACATGCGCTTCTTGGGGATATTCAGTATGCTCTTGGAGACTATCCCAGGGCACTTGCCTCTTATCGGAAAGCCCTGGCACTGGATCCGGCGGTAAAGGCTTTTTATATAAAGTTGGGGGTGGCGTATTACCGCATCAAGAACTATAGAGAAGCAGTAGCCATCCTGAAAAAAGGACTGCTCTCCTATCCCGGAGATGAGGATATATCAGTTCCTTTGGCCCACTCCCTAGTAGCTTTGAAGCGCTATGGAGAAGCATATGACATCCTTAAAAAAACGAAAATACGTCATGAGATTCGGGTAAAATCCATAATGGCTTCCGCACTTCTGGGTATGAAACGTCCAAAAGAAGCCATAAATGTGTTCAGACAGGTTTATCCCAAACGCAAAGACGACGATCAGGTCAAGAGGGGCTATGTAAGGGCTCTCCTTCAGGCAGCCTATCAGGAGCTTCAGAAAGACAACATAGATGGCTCCATGGCCTATATAAAGGAAGGTTACGGCATAACCCCATCCAATCCTGTATTACTCAAGAACCTTGCTCTGTTGGCTTATCTCAAGAAAGATCTGAATTCGACTCTAGGTTACCTCAAGCAACTGGACAAGGTGAGCGTCGAAGACTACTTCCTGTATCGCCTTCGAGGCAGGATCGCTCTCGATCAGGGACGCTACAAGGAAGCGATCACCCTCCTAAGCAAAGCCGAACAGTCTGCAAGAAGACTCACCAGCCGTATCCTGGCTCGAGTTCAGATGGATTATGCCGTGGCTCTTATGCAGGCAGGCGATCCCGAGAAGGGAGTAGAGATGTTGGAACTGGCCAGAACCAGTGGATTGGAAGAACCTAAGCTGCTGGAATGGATAGAAAAAGACCTGTTTAGGGCCAGACTGGTGAGATCAGTATACAGAATCACTGCAGGCAAACCTCAAAAAGCGTTGGAAGACCTGAAACTGCTGCTGGAAGACTCCACTGCCAAGGAGCAGCGCAAAAGAATATACTTCCTCATGTCCATGGCTCACCTGGAACTCGGTAACTGGCGTCAGGCATCCTATATGCTAGGTCGTGCCGGTAAAGGACGCGACCTAGCCCTACTGTTCAAGACAAAATACCAGGAAATAGGTCCACAGATTCTCAGAGCATATATCCTGTATCGACAGGGCTCATTTTCTCTAGCCCGGGATATTTTCAAGAAAGCTATGACGAAAGCTCCAAGGAATCTTCGTTATGAGCTCGATCTGTTTATCAAATCATGTGATCAGCATCTTGCGTACACACATCTCAGACATGGCAGGATAAAACAGGCAATTTCTCTTCTGAAAGTACTTCCAGCTGCAGTACTGGATGATCGTTCCCGCTCCAATCTTGCCGTCGCCCTTTATCGCTCAGGAAGACACAGTGAAGCAGTCCAGATATGGAAAGGGCTGGGTACTGCACTTGCAGCCTGTAATCTTGCAGCTCACTATCATAACACCGGTCATCAAAAAGAAGCATATGCCTATTACAAAACATGTATAGGAGGAGGGCTGGGAGGAAAGAAGGCCAGACAGCGTCTGAATGCGATGCAGAAACTATTTGGATTCCAGTGAGAGGTGTATGATGAAAAAAATAATTTCATATCTGATACTCACGGCCGTATTTTTGGGATTTTCACATGATGCATCCGCACAGCACAAACCAGGTGACAAAGCTGCCGGACAGACAGAAATAAAAAAACTGAGATTCGGTATATATGCCCCCAACACGGCTTTCTCTTCCAACTCTCAGCGCTGGAGCTATATAAAGAGACTTGCATCGTACGTCAGTGGTGTTACGGGGATCAAATGTGATGGAAGGGCATATTCCACTGCAGGAGCATTTTCAGCCGCCCTTAGCAAGCTAGACTTTGCAGTGGTGGATCCGGTTTATCTGACCATACACCGGGGACGCTTCCGTATTCTTGCAGTATCCTCCTATGGTGGAGGCAGCAGGGCTCCGTGGGCACTTTTTGCCAAGTCGGCATCAACTTTTCAGGCCCTCAAGGGCAAAGTACTCGTAATGGCCCGTGCGGGCGGCAATGAAGTATCATTTGCAGAAGGACTTCTGTACGGAGAAATCGATGTCCGCAAGTACTTCAAATCCGTCAAGGTCGTTCCGGACCTTGCTTCGGCGGTCTCTTCTGTGCGTCTGGGGCGTGGAGATGCAGTGTTTGCTCCGGTTCAGATGGGAGCAGGGCTAACTCGCGTAATATCTGTTGGTACCGTTCCTAATGCGGCTTTTGTCTTGGTAAACCGTACTCTTCCATCAGATCTGGTACGTAAGGTGACAGGAGCGGCCCGAAGTGTGGGCGATCCAGCTCTGGGAGGTTTTGGAGGAGCTTCTTTCTCAGGGGCGAGACTTGGTCGTACGAAAGCCGATTTTGAAATAAAAAGACCGAAACTTCTGCGTTTTGCCTTCAAAAATTTTCTCAAACCAATGGAAGGTTCTTATAAAACTTCTGATATGAAAGAAGAATTCTGGCTTCAGTAATCCTGCCTGGAGACGAATATATCAGTGCGGCATCCAACTGAATATCTGTATGAGAAAACGAAGCCAAAGGGGAACGGTCGAGCTTTTGGGACAGGAATAGGAGCAGTGTTTGTATTTTTTCTGATGGGATGTACTTCAGAGCAGAGTCTACGTATCAGAGACTTACCTCCCATGCAGATAGATGGGCTAACATACTACAGACTGAATAAAGATGTCTATCTCGCCAGTTCAGACAAGAATACCTGTCCAGCATCCTTTGATACCTACACCATTATTGTGCTGGGGACGAAGACTCCGTGTAAAGGTAGATGTCTTCATATTCCGATGGGAGACAATATCTCCATGGATATGGTAAATACTTTCTTCACATTGCTACACAGGGCTCTTGATAAGGGGCCGGTATGCCTTACCGGATCTCGTCGTTTTATTGCAGCTGCGATGTATCTTTACAAGGATATGAGTTGGTCCAGAGCACGTATCTTCTTGACACTCAAGGATAATATGGTGGAATTTACCCCACATCAGCATGACCAGTTGCTTGACTGGTTCAGCAGCGTATGTAAGGACTAGCTCGACAGTGCAGAATATTTCCATACTTCAGGAGAGAATCATGAAAAAGTCGTCATTACTGGCAGTAATAATTACAGTCATCGCCTTTACCATGTCATCATCATGTGACGATGATGGCGGTGGAAACTCTGATACGATCAACAATACCTCCAATAATACCAACAACACAGTAAACCTCACCAGGGAGAACGTCCTCAGGGCATGTCTCATGCGTGATGGCTGTAACATATTGCCTTTGGGTTATGTGAGTCAGTGTCTCGAGAACTATGACGAACAGGCGGTTCACCTTCGTCAAGACATATGGAGCAAGATATATTCCTGTGTGCTCACCGCCACCAACTGTACTGAAATCAGAGCATGTTTTGGCAATGGAGAGCCTCCTCAGAGCTGTGATGTAAATACGAGTGCAGGCCACTGTGACGGGGATACGGCATATGTATGCGACGCCTTCGACAACACCCTATACGCCTACGACTGCAGTGCCTCAGGAATGACGTGTGTCCAGGGAGCAGACGGTATTCCGCACTGTACCAAGTCTGAATGCAATCCTGCTACATCTACTCCGGAGTGTGACGGTGATATCATGACAGTGTGTGATGCCAATGGATATGAAGACATCACAGACTGTGCCCAAAAGGATCTGAACTGCATAATGGTTCAAACAAGATCAGGGGAGAATGTTCCAGCATGTCTTGAGCCGGGTGAACAATGCAAACCAGACGAATTCGAGGACTCGTGTGACGGAAATACCCTGGTGGTCTGCCTGTATGGAGCCACCAGCCGGATAGACTGTACCAAGCTTGCCGGACAAAAACGGTGTCAGCAAGATGATACGGGGGCCAGGTGCGTTGCTCAGGGCACGGAATGCGAAGTTCAGGATGAAACATGTCTGGATGACTTTGTCGCACGTCTGTGCAGGGATGGCTATATTATGGACGTGGACTGCAGAGACCTGGGATTCAGACGCTGTGTAGGTCAGGGACCTGCCAAAATTGGAGCTCACTGCACCAACAACTGAAGTCAAGAACACCAAACCATTTTTAGAACTTGATATTGGTATCTTAAGAACATGAATGAACTGCCTGAGGGACCGGATGCAATAAAGAACAGTACTGACAATCTGAAAGACGACCATGACTCAGACAGCAGTCAAGAACATCGTTTTTCTTCCCGCTGGCAGCATGTTCTTGTGGCTGGCATTGTTGAGCTTGCTGCTGGAGGGGGAGGGTATGCCCTGGCAGGTTCCTGGCTCAAGGCTTTTTTCTGGCCGATCGTATCGTGGATTATCCTTATTGCTGGATATCTGCTGAAACTGGATACTTTCGTGTATCTAGCTTCAGGAGCTGGTCTTTTATCTTTCCCTCTATTGGGATGGTTTTTGGCTCATGCACTCGGATTTTTGTATGGCACTTCCGTTTTGCTTGTGCTTGGAATACTGCTGAAGCTCTACACAGTGACCGATGCAATGATGACTGCGGCGAGAAGTGGTATACGTTTTTTTAGATGGAAACGTATCCTATTGATTTATTTGTTTTTTTATTCAATCATTCCGGTTGTTTTATTCTCTTTGATGTATCGTGTCATAACGGCTTCAAAGGATGATTTATGGGTAGACCGCGGAGAAGCAATACTGATAAGACGTGCTGTCCCATATATAACCCCGTGGGTCGATTCAGCCTCGTTGCATTTAAGGGAGAATATGGTGGTGGTTGCCTCTGATGGCCGAATATACCGTCTTTTGGCCCATGGTCCTCAAAATGTCCTGCTGTTCTCGACCAAGGATGGATTTGCCTTCACATTGAAGGGCACTGGCAAAGTCATTCGTCCTGAGCCATTTCATGAGATATGTCTTGTCAGAAACAGCGGCACTTTCCAAAAATGCCGTTTTATCAGGGAAGCAGGGCATGTGGTGGCCTATCCGGAGTATTTCTCCTGCACGAGGGTGGATCATTATGCTGTTCCTCCTGACTCCTGGCTATCCATGTCTGACTGGAGAACATGCAGAACCCCAGTAAAAATACTCGATAAGCAAACTATAGTTGGCCGGCCTGTACTGATACTGTGGTCAGGAACCGTTCTGTCCCCAGCATGGGACCGGATAGCTACATATCTGCCCTCTCTATATGAACCTTCGCACTGAATCTCGTCAATCTGTTGTGTGGTTTAACGGGGTCTAATTCGAGGAGAAAATATACTACAGGGGAATGCGCTGGGGGGGATAACGGTCAACTTTATGCGGATGTACGGGTTTTTGTATGTGAAAAGAGGTATTTTATGAGTTTCATTATCCACCAGGGATAATATATTCCAAACGTAACGGTCATGAGGAGAGCTCCAAGTATATTGATTTTGAACAGGTCTCCTTTTTTCCCGTTATATTTCAATTTAATCTTACTGCCTGAATCGTTACGTATCTTGGTCTCACTTACGATATATTTCCAGGCCATATTAAGGAAGTAGGCACTGAAATACAGTGAGGCGATTACAGAAGCCAGTATCAATACCAGTAGTGTGACGAGCGCACCAACACCGATGCCTGCTGCGAGCTCGACATTACCGCTGGAAAGCGCTCCCATTCCGCCAATACCAAGAGAAAAGAAGACGATGACAAAAATGGCACCAATGGCGAAAGTAAGAAGAAATGGCCCCAACCAGAGCGGCATGAATAGCCCGCCACCATCTCCTCCATAGGACATACGGGCTTTATCTCCTCCTGACGGTAGCTTGAGTTTTATGTCCCTCGTGACCCTGTCCATGATCCAGCTGTAATACCAGGGTTTGTAAATACCTGCAGTGATTCCCGTAAGCAGGATCCTGCCCAGAGAGCCTCCCCAGTAATTTTTCCATTTGGGTTTCCAGGCGAGTTTAACCTTTTGGCCATCAGCAAGCTTGAAGTAGGAGCGGTCTGTTATGAAATTTATGAAAATAAACGGCAGAAGAGGAAGCAGACCCAATAAAAATGCAAACTGACCCAAAATCGGAATCACCATCATGAGTATGGAAAGCAGCATGATGATGATAATGAATACGAGTAGACCGCCACCCGTCGCCTTTGTAACCAGCACAGCATCGTTCCATACGGAAGAATCAGATGGGCTCGTTTTCTGGGGTGGTGAATACTGATTCCCTCCCGAGAAATTACCTGCAACAGGAGGGATTCCTCCAGCACCACCGCCGGCTTCAGTCGGTACACTGCCCATATTTTGTGGTGGGGCTGCTGCTGGCTGAGGTATACTGGGCTGCTGAGGAGGCTGAGAATAGGATGAGGAAGGGTGTTGTTGAGACTGGGACTGGGGTGGCATGCCACCAGGGGCGGCTCCCGGTCCAGGTACGGGCATCATACCAGGCC
>JALWFW010000321.1 GCA_027013865.1 Polyangiaceae bacterium
ACTCGGCGTGTCCTGTCTCGACAGGTCCCGTCGCGGCGGCGAGGAGACGCTGGACAGAGCATCGGTCGTGCTCTGCATCGAGTGCGAAGTGACCCCGCCGGCCAACGAAGGCAACTGGCCGACGGTAGAGGCGTGCGAGCTACCGGCGGCAGTCGAGCGATTTGCGTTCGGTCCGCTCGTAGAATTCACATCTCCCGAGCTCAGCCTCAGTACGCTGGTCGTCGAGGTGCTGGCGTCGTTCTCTCGCGGACTAAGCACGCTCGGTTGCCTTTCTCGCGCCCTGTTTAACTGTCCGATTCTCGGCGTCATGCCCGGCTCTCGGCCTCGGAGTATGGAATCGGAAGCTGTCGCCGTTTGTTCGGCGTTACTGCGCCCGGAACTCTCCGACAAGATCTGCTGGGTGACTTCGCGTCGTTCTCGTGCCTGCTCCAAAGCAGCCTGGCCTTCGTTTAATGTCCTCTCCAGACTGAAAACTGGCGGTCTGCTGAGAGTTGAGCTAGGTGGGTAGGCGTTCGGTCTGTGCAGCAGCGACTCCCTGCGTCTAAACGACGATAAATCTAGCGACGAATCACTCGAACTCGAATCAGTGGAACTGCTGTCGTCGTCGTCGTCGTCATCGTTGGTCGTCATCGGTGGTATACCGCTGAGGAGTCGCTGCGTCAGCGTCCCGGTCGAGATGCCCAACGGTACGTTGCCGGACGGTTCCGGTGAGGCGTACCTCTGCCCCTGTCCCGCCATCGGCGTAGTCAGCAGAGCCGACAGGATGGTACCGATCTCGTTGAGCTGTTCGTTCAGCGCCAACACTTCGTCCATACGCTGTACGCGCGCCATCGGCTCCATGGCGCTCTGGTAGCTGATGAACGACTGCTCCCGGAGCTGGATCTCGAGGTCCAGCAGCGTCATCATCTGGAGGATCATCACCCGTCCTTGCTGCAGCTGGTGCAGTATCATGGTGCCCCTCGCCTGCCTGTTGGCACCCGTCACGCCCGAGAAGTCGAGCCTCGGCAGCACCAGCAGCCGGGCGCCGCTGTGCCGAGCCGGTCTCAGGCTCTCCAGATCGACGTGCGCGTTGCTGTACTTCAGCTTGCCGTGGCTGTGCATGAGGAAGATCTTCAGCGGCGACTTGAAGCTGCAGCCCTCCTCCTGGCAGTGGACGCGCTTGTCCAACAGCACCTTGTCCACTTCCTTGTTCTGTTTGTACTCTCGCTGATCGCAGCGACACATTGGACACTTCTGGCTGTTCTCGCCGTAGGTCAGCGTCCAGGCGAAGGCGCAAGTCTGGCAGAACAGGTGCCGGTTGTCGCATTGGCGGCATTCGTTCACGATCAAGAAGCATATGTTGCAAGTGAACTTCTCTGCCTCTTCCTCCGTCATGTCCTGAAACATCTCCTGTGGAAAGCCGCCAACCTGGTCGAAGGAAAGTGACACATGACTAAAAGTAATTCTTAGCATGACAAATCATAATTTTGATGATGCAATAAGTATTTATTAGCGATAGTTGCTTAAACTGAGTTATCCGTTGTAGGGCGTATTAAACAGGAATCTCTATAATCCAGGGGAAAGCCTGTTACACTCGTTATTGTAGAATAGGCATCTGATGAAAGAACAAACAATTTTTAATTGATAAATCCAATTTGAGCGTTTTGACGTCGCAGTCAAAGCAGACTTATCGGTCGCGGTTTCAAATCCTGAACCAATCCTACAAATTTAATTTCGCCACATTACCAGCAGAGAACGCTTGGTCCGTATTGCTTAGCAGTGAACATAAGTGGCCAAAACATGCTGATGTGTTCTTTTTATTTCAGAACGTGGACTTGTTTAACTCCAGTTTTGGCCCTTGAATTGTTTAACCAAGTTGTTAACAAACAACTGCTATGTTTATCTAAATGAGGTTTAATGACTAATTTTCGCCAGAGTCGAACTCATTGACACAAATGCATACATCGATCTTAAATCTGCGTGAAATTGGCCTTTTTATAACGGATTAAAAAACCTAACAACCATCTCCGCTGAGGCCATGTCTAGTAAATCGACTTCTCATCTTTTTCTCATGATACAGTCTTGCTATGACGTGTATCATGCAATTACACCTCCAGCCATGATGTACGGTTTAACGTTATGACACATATCACGGCATTATCCTTTCCAACGTCATAGTGAGTGAGTGAGTGAGTGAGTGAGTGAGTGAGTGAGTGAGTGAGTGAGTGAGTGAGTGAGAGTGAGTGAGTGAGTGAGTGAGTGAGTGAGTGAGTG
>JALWFW010000322.1 GCA_027013865.1 Polyangiaceae bacterium
CCTGTTGTGCGAGCGCTCTGGTCATGGCATCCACTGCAGCCACGTCTATCTCTACGGCATCTATTCTGCGCGGAGAGCTCCTGAGTGCCATGTGGATGGTCACGGCTCCGGTTCCTGCTCCCAGATCGAGGATCCTCTGACCGTACAGATCTATGGTTTGGGCCTCCCGTGCCAGGAGTATGGAATCGGCATTGAATCTATAGCCTTCCGGCGGCTGATACGTGTAGGCTTCCACGTCTGGTATGAGGTCCTTCGTCCAGGTGTCCGGGATCTCCGGATATTGTGGGAGATCTCCTGGATGCCACGAGCCCTGGCGTAGGATCTCGAACCCGCCTTTTTCGGATTCTGTCGGAGCGATGATGGTGGACGGGTGTCCCCCGGGTGTCAGACCGCCGTTTAAGATGGCATCGATGGGAAGATTCAGAAGCTGCATCGGATCCCTGACAGGAGGCTGTCCCGAAAGGTTGGCGGACGTGGAGGTTATTACACCACCGGCCAGTCTGGACAGAGCCCTCGCCGCAGGATGAGGACTGATACGCAGGGCCACGGTCCCACCGAGTCTCAGGCGTTCCGGAAGTGAGGGAAGTGCGCTTAACACTACGGTGAGTCCGGAAGGCCATCCGTGACGCGAGAAATCCTCCACCATGGGTGGCATGCTGCCGGCAACCTGGGCGATGGATGACGGGTGATCCACGATGAGTGGCAGGGGCAGTGACTCGGGGCGATTTTTGGCTTCATAGATGGCATCTATGGCTGACTCCTTCATGGGATGGGCTGCCAAACCATAGAATGTCTCGGTAGGATAAGCCACGACACCTCCCTGCATTATAATGGAGGCTGCCTTTGACAGATCCCCGGGAAATTCAAGGAGCAGAGGCGTCACGTCCAGCTCTCCAGGTATTCCTTCACAGCCTCGTCCTTGCGCATGACCTTCTCTTTGAACCGAGCTCTGTAGGACATGAGGTATTCGCGTACGGCATCGTATTTGATGGCGAGGATTTCCATGGCCAGAAGAGCAGCATTGGCGGAGTTGCCTATTCCTACGGTTGCCACGGGAATGCCACGGGGCATCTGAACCGTGGACATCAGAGCGTCCGTGCCGCCGAGTCCCAGGGTTGGCAGTGGTACTCCAATGACAGGCAGAACGGTGTGGGAGGCGACTACTCCGGCCAGGTGGGCAGCTCCTCCGGCACCGGCTATGATGACTTCCACGCCACGACTGGGGGCCGTGGTGACCAGCTCCTCCACCCGATCAGGGGTTCTGTGGGCAGAGGCAACGTGTACCTCCACGTCCAGACTGGCATTTCTGAATTCCTGGATGGCTGGCTTCATGTACTCCAAATCGGAATCGGATCCCATGAGCATCATGACTTTCGGCATAATGTGTTCCCTCCTTGCCGTTGCGTCGTGTTTACGAGTATTTCAGCGAGCGTCAAGACTTTAGGGAAGGGTCACGGGGTATTTGAATTCCTGGAACTTTTGTGTAAAGCGAGGGAACAGTGCCTTTTTGACCGTATCTTCGAGGCACTGGGCGGTTGGAGTGCCGGAGAAGGGACCTTTGGTCTTCACCTGCATAACCTTACCGTCTGTGCCCCTCACCTTTATCATGAGTGTTGCTTTGCCAGGAATCTGATACATCTCGTAGCATTTTTTTAGGTCTTTTCGTATGGACTGCATGACCGAGAGTATCTTTGAGGATGAAAGTTTTTTGGGTAGTTTTTCGGTGACACGTTTGTGGACCTTTTTCCGTTCGCAGCCTTTCCTGTCCACGGGGCCCGGACCGCTAGAAGGAGGCTGGGAGTAAAGGATTTCTCCGGTACAGCGGTTGTATACCCGGAAACCACCCATGTGCAGTGTGAATCCATGTCCCAGTTTATCCGGCCAGACACCATCGGGAGTGACCCTGTAGAGGAACTGGACCCGAAGATACGGTTTGACCTTTTTCATCCACAGCCCCACTTTGCGGGGATCCACCGGAATCTCGAATTTGGCCAGTTCAAGGCCTTCGGGACGGCCGTCCTTGAGGGCTTTGGGCTGTCGGGTGGTGACGAAGAATTTGTTGGGCCTAAACAGCACGGGATCGAAGGATAGAGGTCTGGTACAGGAGATGCACCCCATAACGGTTACGGGATACACGAATTTTGCCGAATCATACTCTCCGAACTGCAGGGCGTCAGGACTGGCGGTGGTGAGATATGTACGTCTGGCAGCCCTTCGCTGCATGAATCCGCGTATGGCTCTACAC
>JALWFW010000323.1 GCA_027013865.1 Polyangiaceae bacterium
TTTCTTGGGTTTGGGAGCATCCTTGTTGTCTGCCCTGACCTTCTCGTATGCCGCCAGGGCTCGGGCATATTCCTCCTCGGCTGCCGCCCTTGCCTTCTCGTAGAAGAATTTCATCAGGGTCGTACCGTGATGGCTGGCGGCCACATCGATGACTTCACCTGGTAGACCGCCTCGGGTGAGCAGTGAACGTGTCTCACGAACATGGGAACGCAGAATCTTGGCGCTCATCGAAGGGCTGAGAGACTCGTGGGGATTGGGTTGTCCGTCTGTCTGATTCTCGGCAAAGTACTCGGGCCGTACCATCTTGCCCACGTCATGGTAGTAACCCGCGACCTTCACCAGCTTGGGATTGGCCCCCACACGCTCTGCAGCAAAAGCTGCCAGTTCACCAACCCTTCGGGAATGGTTGAACGTTCCAGGAGCCTTATCCTTGAGTTCCTGAAGTAACTCTGATTCCGTGTCCATGAGCTCCAGAAGTTTGATATCCGTGAGATACCCCCCCATCCATTCCATCAGGGGAAGGGCACCGGAGAGCAGACTTCCCACCATGAATGCTCCAATCAAAACAGCCATGAGTAAACGCATGGTATCCCTGAATCCCGAGGCCGCCCCCTGGATGCCGAAATGGGCAAGCAGGAACAAAAGCCCCATGACGATGAGGACCATGGAGGCTCTGAACACCACGAATCGGTGTTCTATACGGGAAGCCGTGCCAGTTGCGGCAAGACCCACCGTGAAAAGGTACAAGAACACCTCGACATTGCTGCCCAGTGTCCATGTGGCGAGAACCGACAGCGCCAGCACGAAGAACACGGCGAGCCGGGTGCCCATGAGCACGTTTATGAGAAGTCCTCCACTGGTAAGTGGCAAAAGCGCTGCCACAAGGAGAGGTTCACGGTGCTGCAAACCGAACAATAGCTCCCTTCCACCCCTAACGATGAGAAGAAGGGACACGAAAAACAGACCCATGATGTAAAAATCGAGCACCGTTCCCCTGCGTCCACCGAATTTCATAAGGGAGAACCAGCCCAAGACAGCAAAGAACGCCGCCACCACGAACCAGTATCCAAAAAATCTGACCCCACGTGTCTCCAGGGGAGGCAGCATGGCATTGTAAATCTTATATGTCCTCAGGGTTATGACATCCCCGGCCTTCACAATCACTTCACCACGCCGGTATTTGTGCACGGAACGCTTCACCCTGGCCGCTGCCTCCTTCTGCCTCTTACGGGTGGCGGCGGCATCATAAACCAGGCCCAGGACCGGAGCATCAGGAGAAGCCCCGTCACGGGGACTGGAATAAGTCTGAACCAGGGCCATGAACAGCTCGGCCAGGGCACTACGGGCCTCCTCTGACAGACTCAGGCTGCCCTCATCCGAAAAACGGCTCTCCACCTCAGTGGCGACAATGGGCTCGAGCATGGACAGATCGAGAAAACGCTCGAAATTGGAACGGATGGCCTTGCGTTCGATGGGAAAGCCGTCGGGGCCTATCACCACCAGTTCTATGCCCTTGGGATGCTTCTTGCGGAATTCCCTCAACGAGGGCACCAAGTACCTGTCCCTCAGTACCGTATCGAAAAGTATCCTCAGGGCTCTTTTGACCCTGGGGAAACCTGCATTTCTAAGTATCCTGAAATCCTGCTGTGATATGGACACCCCCAGGAGTGTGGTGAAACGTCTGTACGCATTCTCGTCAGAAGCTGCTGACATGACAGGATCATCCATGGCCCTGAAGGCATACCGAATGTTGTGCTTCCAAAGGTTCAGCCATGCCCTTGGAGTATAGCGGTAAACTGCCAGTACCTTACTGGCAGCATCCCTGCGTTCCCGCTCCATGAGTTCCTCGTCGGGAACGAAGGTGAAATCCCGCACGGCACGTACGGTCATCATGGCTCTGCGACCTATGTCACTGCGGGAGAGGGGGGCATACACCGTGACTGAATCAGGGATGGCGATAGACGTCGAAAGTGCGGTTATGAGAAGAAAACCAGTTATACCAGCCAGTTTCGGACGTTCTAAGAACCTGTTCCACCAGGTTCTTACGATCCCCTCATGGGACTCTTCATTCTCGCTCAGTACTTCAGCCGGAGAAAATGAACCCGACTGGAAAATCTTGGCGGTTTCCGAACGCTGTGAGCTGTCGTCTCGTGAACCCATATCTCAGATGAATCGTCAGTATTCAAGCGCACAATATACCTGATTGTCAAACATTAACCGAACAATCTCCGGGTCCAGTTTGCCGGCTGATGCTTCTGACTCCAGTATCTCGCGGGTTTTTTCGAGACTCAGCGGTTTTTTGTAGGGTCTATCCGTTGCTCTCAGTGCATCGTATATGTCAGCCACGGCAAGGATACGAGACATGAGCGGTATGTCTGTATTGCCCGCCGGATATCCTGAGCCGTCCAATTTCTCATGATGATTGACCACCCACTGCGGAACATGACTCATATGGCGGTTCCACGGTACATTGCCTAGAATGTCGAAACTTACCGTGACGTGGGAGTTCATGACCTCTCGTTCCTTGGATGTGAGATTGCCCCGAGGTACCGATAGATATTCGAACTCATCGTCTGTGAGCCACTGATGCTCCTCTCCCTGGGGAGTCAGATACGTTTTGCCTCTGACCTCGTCGAGAATGCGCAGGTCTTCCGGCCTGAGGGGAACGGGCACGTTGATACGCTGTACTGTCTCCCTGAATTCATGCAGCAGGCTCACCTGTGCCTCGGCATCCTCAACGGCATAGCGCAGATAGTACTCTATGGTGTTCAGACGCTCCATGAGACGCAGATATACCGAATGCGGAAGACGAGTCTCCTTGGTGAGTATGGACTCGGGCACACCCAGCTTGCCTATGTCATGAAGCAGAGCCGCAACGTGCAGTGCCTTCAAATCGTCCTCGGTGAAGGTGAGCTTGCCATAGGAACCCTCACGAGTCTCATGAACGGCCCTGGCCAGGGCCACGGACAGTGTGGCGACACGATCGGAATGACCGGCCGTAACTGGATCCCTGGAATCTACGGCTGCCACCACCGTACGGGTGAGCCCCAGGAAAAGTTGTTGTAACTCACTGTAAAGATTGGTGTTTTCCAGAAGTATACCAGCAAGCCCCCCCAGAGCCTCGACGATTTTAACCTCTTCTCTGTCAAAAGGAAGGACCATGCTGTCGAACAGATGCTCTGCATCCAGCCTCACGGATGTATCACGCTTCTTGTTTATGAGCTGGACCACACCAATGACCTCTCCCAGCCGGGAAGTCAGGGGAAAAGTAAGGACCGAACGTGTCTGATACCCGAGTTCTCTGTCCACCCTACGGTTGTGTCTGCCATGCCAAAAAGAGCCGGGGTCGTAAAGATCCGGAATATTAATGGCCGATCCATTGAGCACGGCACTACCGACTATGGAATGGTCGTCCACTGGAATGACAAATTCACCCAAGGACACGGACACCGAATCGTTCTGAGCCGCCTTGAATCTGATTCTCTTCTCCTGACCGTGCTCTTCCACCACGTATATGGAGCCTGCATCCGCCACGGTCACGCGGCGCATTGCCAGCAGTATGCCCTCGAGAAGTGCATCCGGATCCTCGAGGTTCATGAATGAACGTGCCACATCGAGAAACTGTGAGAGAAGAGCATCTGTTTTCATGGCTGGATTATGCACTGTCATCGGCTCCGGGGCAAATGGATGACAGAGACATCAAAAAGTAAGTACCTGCGAGCTATTCACGCTCCGGTATCCGCTGTGTCCAGATTCACCACATGATGAGCATAGGGGAGCAAAAGATGGGTGTGATCGGTTGCCACCACTGTATGCCCCCTTCTGGTGAGCATCACCAGCACCTGAGCCAGCCGCCTGACATCCATGGGATGGAGTCCCGAGGTGGGTTCATCCAGCAGATACAGGGACGAATCCTGGCGTTTTTTGAAGAGATCCCGAGCCAGTTTGATACGTTGTCGTTCTCCTCCGGACAGGGTGTCCAGGCTCTGCCCCATCCTAAGATATCCGAGCCCCACCTCCACAAGTAGTTCCAGCCTCTGGGCAACGGTTCTGAGACGTGCAAAAAAGGACGCTCCCTCACTGACGCTCATCTCCAGGATATCTGCCATGGACCGTCCGTGGTAAAGGACATCCAAAACTTCTGGTCTGTACCTGCGTCCGTCGCAGTGCTCGCAAACCTCCTGCATTGTATCCAGGGGGCCCAGCTCCACCACGGTATAACCCCTGCCCCGGCAAAACTCGCATCTACCACCCCGCTGTGTCAGAGAGAGGAAGGAAGCCGACAGACCTCTCATCCTGCCCAGGGGAGTCTTTGCTACTGCCGAACGGATTTCCTGCCATATTCCAATGAAGGATACCACCATGGCGTTGGGATTTCGCGGCGGCAGAGACGAGTCCACCCAGTGAACACCACCCGGTACGAGATGGATGCCATGGGGGTCAAATCCCTGGTGTCCTTCAGAAAATGCATCTTTAAGTGCTTGAAGTAAAAGGCTTTTCCCAGACCCCATTTTTCCGATGACTATAGTCATGCGCCCCGCAGGTACATAAAACTCCGAAGGAACCGGCAGGCGGGTCTGCTCCGTACGCCTAAACCCCATGACTGAACGTCCAGATACGGACAAGTCCGAAGAGTCCAGGGCAACGCTCTCCTGTTGCGGTGCATCACCCCTTAGAAACTGGGCCGTGGGAGAGTCGTCCTGCTCGACTAGCCGGTCCAGGGTTCCCTGAAACACGAGTCTGCCGCCTGAGTCACCAGCTCCGGGCCCCATCTCCACGACCCAGTCGGCAGCCCTCATCACCTCGGGACGGTGTTCCACCATGACAACGGTGTTACCCTGCTGCACCAGATTGCGCGCGAGTTCCAGTACCAAAGGCACATCTCCCGGGGACAGTCCTGCCGTGGGCTCGTCCAAGATGTAAAGAACCCCTGACAGATGAAAGGAGACCAGGGAGGCTATCCGCAGGAGCTGGAGCTCTCCGCGTGCCAGCGTATGGGCGCGGCGGGACACTCGTATGGGGCCCAGACCTAGTCTGACGATGGTATCCACCCTTTGCAGCAGGGGCTCTAGGAGCGTCTGAGTCATGGGCCCCGGAAGGTTCACCGACTTCAGGAACCGGCCCAGCCCACCAAAGTCCATGGTCCACAAATCAGCGAACGTGGTTCCATCGAGCACGAATGATCTGGCAGCCTCTCCAAGGCCAGTACCTCCGCACGACGGACACTGCACATCCTTCACTACTCCCATACCCTCACACTGAGTGCATCTTCCGGCCTCCGACGAGGCGGATAAAGAGGACACGACCGGTGCAGCAAGGGAATGACCACAGGCCGGACACGTCAGGTGGCTGTAAAACAGACGCTGGCCGTCATTCCATGATATACGGCACACGCCAGATGCTATGCGGTACGCCCATCCCACAGCCTCGATGAGACGCTGACGACGAGATGGCGACCACTTTATCCTGTCAAGGAGCACTTCGAAGGAATCGGCCTCTGGAATGTCGTCGGTCTCCAGATCATAACGCTGTCCCCCAATGGAGATACGGGAGAATCCCTTCTCCACCAAAAGGTCCTTCATGTTGGGCTCGAGGTTCCTGGTGAACGGAGCACTCACCACCAGGGCCTGCCCATCCTCTAAGGTGGCCTCCACCCACCTTGCCACACCGGCCGCATCCATACCCTGCACATCATGGCCGCACACCGGACACACCCGGCTTGCAGCATATACGAAAAGATGCCGGAGCCCTGAGGCAATGCCGGATACATCCAGAGCCATGGTTCTCATGGACGAGACGTTCATACCCTGGGTAAGGGCCACTGTTGGCGGAAGCCCCTCCACGTACCTTACCTGTGCCCTAGGCCGTCTGGAGGAAAGGAACCTGACGCCATTTGACAAAGTGGACAGGTATCTGAGGCGGCCTTCATTGTATATGGTGTCGATGGCTAGTGACGACTTGCCCGAACCGGAGACCCCGGTCACCACCACCAGTCCTCCCAGGGGAATCTCTACGTCAAGATCCCTTATGTTGTGTATGGAGATACCTTTCAGAACGAGCCTGCCCATGGATGATTCATTAGCATCCACAGGTCTCGAGATCCACTCTGGATGTATTCAGCCCGACGATAGTGAAGCGGGGCGCCACTCTGTCACCCGTCATGACTGGTATGCTCAGTTCTCAGCTTGCCAAAAGATCCAAAGCCCATATAGAATCCCCCTCTGCATGACGATACGCCGCTTTTTCCTCTGGCTCACTTTTTTCATAACCACATTCCTCATCTCGGGAGCATTTTTGCTCTTTGGACTGATCTACTGGATGGGCCCCATGAAGGGATCCCTGCCAGAGCTCGGGCCATTCACCTACCCTACCTTGGTATGGTGGTATCCGGCCGTGGTCTCAGGCATCTTTTCGGTGATTTATGCAACCCACAAGATTCATTCCCTCAAATGTACCGAGATAAGACTAGACGCAGAACACGTCAGTCCCGAATGGCTGGAAGACCGGCTCCTGGCCTTCGGTTATCTTCCCACAGAGCATCAGGGAGTGTACACAGCAGGATTCCGGGCCGATTACTGGATGGCACCATCCATAAAGGTCCGTAAGGAAGGCACAGACATAGTGGTTTCGGGTCCCACGTTCTATCTGCGCAAACTCATGCGTAGTTACAAACGTGCCACCTGGCTCAAAAAAGCAAGGGGCCGCCTTCGAAAAAACTCAAAAAAAAGCCGCTAACCAACTGAAATCATTGAATAATTTAACACCACAAGATTTACGAGGAGCTGCAATCGCTGCATTCGACCTCACTACACGGATCCACGTGTATGGTGATGATGGAGTGCTCACCGAAGTGGTCTTTGAGCCTGTCCTCGAGTGTGCTGACCAGCTCATGAGCCCTTTTGACCGTGATCTCGGAGTCCACCACCACATGAAGTTCCATGGCTACCACTGTACCAACCCTGCGGGTCCGTATGGAATGTGGACACATGAGACCAGACACCCCAGATACCGTCTTGCGGATGTACTCGATGTCACCCACTGCCAAAGACGAGTCCAAAAGCTGCCCCAAGGCATCCCGGCCAATGAGCCATGACTGGTGAAATATGAAGAAAGACACTACCAGGGCGGTGATGGGATCTGCCACCTGGGCTCCAGCCCCCAGAAAAGAGGCAGCACCCACTCCCACAGCCACGGCAAGGGAACTGAAAGCATCGCTGCGGTGGTGCCACGCATTGGCAATCATCACACTGCTGCCCAGGCGGGCTCCCCAGCGGACCGTCCAGCGGTAAAGCAATTCCTTGACTCCCACACCCAGCAAAGCCACCCAGAAAGCTGCCTGACCCACGAGATGTATTGCCTCTCCACGCCTGTAATCGAGCAAATCCCGCATGGACTCCAGCATGATGGCCAAACCAGCGCCGAAAAGTAGTATGGCAAGTACCAGTGAGGCGGCTGCTTCGAACTTGCCGTGTCCATAGGGATGATTGTCGTCTGGAGGCTGTCCCCCCATGTACAGTCCTGCCAGCACCACACCATCGGAGACGAGATCCGACAGGGAGTGCACTGCATCGGAGACAAGGGCACTGCTGCCCGACCACATCCCTGCCCCTGCCTTAATCCCCGCAAGAATCAGATTGACTAGGGCCCCTGCTACAGTGACCCTTCTTCCGGCAGCATATTTCTCCCGGTGATCCATGAGGTATGCCTCATACGAGCCTGGACTCCCTTGATGAACCGTCCCTTTGGGTGATACGACCCACGACACGGGCATCCGAGCCACTGGAACGCAGCATGTCAAGTGCCCTGTCTGAGTTCTCCTGCGGAACCACCACGAGATAACCCAGGCCAAGATTGAAGGTGCGGGCCATCTCGGCGTCAGATACTCCTGCTTCTCGTAACACCCTGAAAACATTGGGTTCTTTCCAGGATGAACGGTCAAGATCCATACCAAGTCCGGCAGGGAGAACCCTTGGAGGATTGTCCACGAGTCCTCCTCCAGTGACATGCACCATTGCCCTGACCAGTCCTTCTTTTATGAGTGGTAGGACGTCTTTTACATAGATGACGGTGGGCTCGAGAAGCACGTCAGCCACGGTACGACCGTCGGGTTCACCTGGGAACGGATCGTCTATGCCAAGGCCCAACACATCGAAAATCACCCTGCGGGCCAGGGAGTAGCCGTTGGAGTGTAAACCTGAGGAAGGCAAACCGATGACGACGTCTCCGGGACTCACCCTGTCGGGCTCTGGAAGAGAGGAACGCTCTGCCACTGCCACGCAGAAACCAGCGAGGTCATATTCTCCGTCTGCATAAAACCCTGGAAGCTCTGCTGTCTCACCACCGAGAAGTGTGCAACCTGCCAGTGTGCATGCATCGGATATACCCTTTATGACGGCATGAGCAGTGTCTGCATCCAGTCTTCCGGTGGCGAAGTAATCCAGGAACACCACTGGCTCACCCCCCATGGCCAGCACGTCATTGACGCTCATGGCCACCAAATCCTGTCCCACTGTGTCATGACGGTTCGCCATGAAAGCAACCTTGAGTTTGGTGCCAACACCATCAGTGGAAGACAGGAACACCGGATCCCTGTATCCGGCCGGAACTGAAAAGGCTCCAGCAAAGCCTCCGATGCCTGAGAGTATCTCCGGCCGGGACGCTCCCTTGAGATTCTTTATGCGTCTGACCAGTTCATTGCCTGTGTCAATGTCCACTCCTGCTGCCGAGTATGTGAGATCATCGCGTGCCATGCTCCGAAATTATGGATTAGTGTCCGGAAGGCAAGGATTATCATGAGGTATGAGTAAACAAAACAGCACTTTGGCAATCCTCCTGTAAAAATCGAATAACATATTGTAATAAAAGGATATTTTAGCGGTCCAACATTAAAGGAATAATATCTGGACGGGCACATTCGAATGAAACCCGAGACCAGGACATCCCATACGCGCCTATCAGCTTGCGTGTGTACCGTTAAATCCTAAAATAAGAGCACATAAGTAACCGCATCCCTACAAAGGAGTCTGTCATGCCAGACATCGCCAGTATTTTCAGCCGTATTCTGTTTCCCAACTCTCCAGCGGCATGGTTCGGAATATCATGGATGTCCGCAGCCATGCTGCTCGTTATTCTCTACGCTCGCTTCGTTCCCGCACACAAGGAAGATGAACAACCTGAATTCGATTCCCTGGTGCTAAGGGCCCTTCTCTATCTCATCGAGATATATGGAATCCAGCTCTTCTTGTCCGGTGTCGCTGGAATGCTCGACTGGCCCTTGAGCAAGATGACCTCGGATGAAACCCTAACTTTCAAGTTTTTCCGTGCTCAACTCGGTATTGCCCTGGGTGGACTCTTCTTTGCAGGGGTCGGCGAGTTCTTCGCAATCAAGCTGGATCCCAGAAAGTCCTACCATGTACGTGAAGCCGTCTCAGGCATAAACGTCCTGATTACACTTCTGGCAGGTGCGAAATACACTGCTTTGTTCTTCGGATCCATGCTTGCAGCACTGCCTGGCGGAGCATTCCATCTTCCCTTCTCTGGAATGCTGGTGTACCTGCCTGCCTCCATCGTTTTAGTGATCGTGCATCATCGCATGTTCGAAGATCCTGACAGTCCCTGGCTCGAATCATGGCTGCCGGGGAACGTGGCCTCCAGGGCAGATAGCATAGCCCAGAGTGCAGGTGGTGCACTGGGTATGGGATCCTCTCCACTCTTTGGTCAGCAGCAGACTCCTCAGACTCAACAGCCTTCCGCTGGTATGGGCGCTGCTCCCGCTGGCATGGGCGCCGCTCCCGCTGGTATGGGCGCTGCTCCCGCTGGCATGGGCGCCGCTCCCGCTGGTATGGGCGCTGCTCCCGCTGGCATGGGCGCTGCTCCCGCTGGCATGGGCGCCGCTGCTCCCGCTGGTATGGGCCCCGCTCCCGCTACCCAGCAACCCGCCGCAGGTGCTGCTCCTGCCGCTCCCCAGCAGGCCGCTGCCCCTTCTGCCGACGCACATGTATGCCCCACCTGCGGAAAGCCCTCTACCTTCTATCCCCAGTATAACCGACATTACTGTCACAACTGTCAGAAGTGGCTCTGATTCTATACCTGGCTCTGACGTTATCCATCTGATTACTCTCCCCTTCTTTCTTCACATTCCACCATCTTCATCCCGTAGGGCACGACAGCGTCACTGTTATCTTCTTTCCTGAGCACAAGAGACCAGAGGTTCACAAAATCCTCAACATCCCGCGACTAAATTGCCTCTTCCGGAGTACTCGTGCCTCCTGTACACCATCTTATGATGCTTCATACGGTGAGCATTTATCTACTCTCAAAGTCCGGAAGTTTCTTCTTCGGCTTATGGCACCTTACTGTAGGACATGACAAGCAAATAAGAGAATTCCCCTTAAATTACAGGTAGTTACCAACACATCCTCGATACGATCATACGCGTTTGCACGCGTTTTTCGTGGTTCGATTCAACCGGAAATGTCGACTGTAGGAACTTAGGAAAGGAGAGGAAAGGAGGGAAAGTACTCAGTCAGCCATGGTAGGGGGCAACGGACGGCGCGGGCCCATCACACGGGGACGTCGCCCAGGAAGGTGCGGACGGCGAACACCTGGAGGTAGAGGACGGCGGCGGCCACGCCCCATGACCGGATTCCTGCGTGGTCCCATGGCTCCCATGCCAAAATTCGGAGGACGCCTGGGCATCACGCCGCGTCCCGGAATATTGGGCCTACGCCCACGTGGAAGCATTCCAGGTACGCCCATGGCCGGAAGCTGAGAACGACCGGGTCGAACTACGTTGGGATTGACTGGATTGGTCAGTGGGGGACGTACCCCGGGACGGCCCGGGTGGAACACCGGACGGGGTATCGGTCTGACGGAACCGGGAGGCATCATGCCTGGACGACGGCGAGAACGCCTCCTCCAGCGGGGCATGACTACCCGGCGACGACGCATTGCACGGTAGCGGTTACGGAGACGATTGAGCCTTCCGACGCGTGCAGGATCGGCAGGACGCCATGGCCTACGCACCCAGCCGCGACCACGACGGCGAGGCCGGTTGACATGAGGACGGCGCTTGCCCATGTACCTCAGCCTGGGACGCAGCACACGTATTCCCCTCAGGAAACGGGGTTTTTTGGGACGACGGTACTTAAGGGCAGGAAGTTTGGCATACATGGGCGGCAACTTGATACCGAGCTTGGGAGCCACCTTACGTCCCTGCTGAGTATTGAGGTAATACATCTTTCGGAACGAACGCATGGCCTGGGCAAGACGGCGGTGATCCTGACGCAGCTGCACCCGAAGCTCAGGCAGTTTGGCAATACGGGGCTTTATCCGAGCCTCTATCTTTGCTTTTTGCTCCGGGGGGATGTCCTTTGCATTGGCAAGTAGAGCCTGAAGCCTGGCCAGCAGATATGCATTGGCCACCATCATGGAACGGAGGCGGCGGATTTCCTGTACTCCAGCACTTCCCTCCACTGCCAGCTCGACAGCCGGACCGGCCTGCTGAGCATAGGCCTTGGGATCGCCTTTCTTGGCGGCAGCCTCGAGCTTGGCCCTTCTCTCGCTAAGCTTCTTCTCCAGATCGGATATGGACTTGTTCAGTTCATCGAGGTTCTTCTTGAGCTGCTCGATGCGTTTGTCTGTTACACGTACGACTGTGTCAGCCTTCTTCTCGGCTTCCTCGCTCTTCTTCTCGAGCCATCCCACCCAGTTTTCCTTTTCAGGAGTGTAGGGAACCACCTTCACATCTTCCGCCCGGGGAGGAATCACTACCTTCTTGCCGTGCTCCAGACGAACGCTCCTGGCCTTGGCCTCTCCTTGGACGGTGACCTGAACGATGCCTTCGCTCACGCCGACGGCTACTTCACCAGTAAGAGCGATGCCAACATCGAATTCAGTGCCGAGCACAGCGAGTTCGGCTGTGGGAGTGTAAACCGTGAACACGTCCTGCCCCTCGGCCCTGGGCTCCACCATGAGACTGGACAGTCCGGCCAGTACGGTTATGGATGGAGAGGCTCCCTCCACATCGGCCCCGGGATTGATGGACACCTCGCTGCCGGGCGACAATATTATGACCGTGTCATCCCACATGCGCAGTCTGGCGAACCCCTGTGTGCCAGATACGCGTACCATGTCTCCCACATGCAGCTCATCGTTTGTCTTGGCAGGTACATAACCGTCCGATTCGGCGCGATTGACCTCTACGGTGCCGTTCACTTCCACGAGGACTGCCTCCACTGGCAGACTAGCCACAGGTGTTGCAGCTGTTTTCTGCTGTTTTTTAGGCTTCGCGGCCTCGGCTTTCTTGGCAGATGCCCCTTTTTTCGTTTTGGCAGTATTATTTTGGTTCTGAGTCTTCACCTGGGCCTTCTTCGATGAGTCGGCCTGACTGGTCTTATCACTTTTTGCCGAGCAGGCTGCCATAGACAGTACTACCCAGAAAGTGAGCATTTTCCTCAGCATAACTTTACCTCCTGTCCATGCTGGACCCACGTATATTAGGCAATACCACATAGCAATGCAATTTTTATTATTTCCCTGATGTTCAAGCACTTCCGAAACGAGATTGGCATTTACTCAGGCGCCCGTATTCCCTATTCTCCGGGGTGAACGAACACTTTACGGACGTAAATGGCGCGTCCGGGGAGGGTATTTCATGTCTATGGAGATTACCGACGGACCAATGGGTAAGATGCTGCGTCCTGCATGGATGGAAGAGTATGCCGGCATCCCGGCAGAGGCATTCCACGAGCAGTTCCCGTCTCTTTATATAAGAGGGGCACGCGTCCTATCATGGAAAGGCGAGAAGATGCTCGTCCAGGAAGATGGTGTGGTGGTGGTGCGAAAAGGGCGCATCGTATACGCAGGCGCGAAAAAACAGGCTCCTGCCAAAAATCCGGCTGATGTCACAGTGGACGCCGAGGGCCGACTCGTGACTCCAGGACTCATAGACCCGCACACCCATCTCATGTTTGCCGGCGACCGTTCCCGGGAATTCGCCATGAGACTGGAGGGCGCCTCCTACGAGGACATCCTGAAGGCAGGAGGAGGAATCAATTCCACGGTATCAGCTACCAGACAGGCACCAGAAGACGACCTCATCGCACTGGCCAGGGAGAGACTGGACGAGGAGATGATGAGGGGAGTGACCACTGTGGAAGCGAAGACGGGGTACTTCCTCGATTTAGAGGGCGAGCTCAAGGCCCTGAAACTTTATAGCGAGCTGTCTTTGCTACATCCTCTGAGAATTGCCCCTACGCTACTGTCTGCCCATGTCACACCTGCCGAATTCAAAGACAGACCTGATGACTATCTGCGCCTAATCACCGAAGAAATCATCCCCCAGGCCGCACGTGTCCGTGAGCAGCGTACTGGTTCTCCAGCAGAAAACGCTCCCTGGCACATCCACACGCTCTTCGGAGACCCCATGCCCCACTGGGCAGTGGATGTGTTCTGTGAACGTTCGGCCTTCTCTGTGGAACAGGCCCGCCAGGTACTCGAGGCCGCAAAAAGACACGGATTTGCGGTGAAGCTCCACGCAGGACAGTTCTCTGCAATGGGTGCTGCCGACCTTGGTGCACGGATGGGAGCCCTGAGTGTTGATCACATGGAATATTACACCGACGAAGAACTGGACTCCATCGCCCGGGCCGGTACCACCGTGGTGTTCCTACCGGGAGCCGCCTATTCCCTGCGTATGAACCCTCCGCACATGGACGACTTCCGCAGGCGTGGCATCCCCGTAGCACTGGCCACAGACATGAATCCCGGCACTTCCATGACCACCCACCTACCACTCATGATGTCCATGGGAACCCAGCTGTGCGGCATGACCGTGGAGGAAGCCTGGCGCGCAGTGACGCTGAATGCTGCACGCGCCCTTGGCATGGCCGATAAGTTGGGTAACCTCGCTCCGGGAGCAGTGGGTGACCTCGTGATATGGCACTTTACCGATCCGTCAGAGATTCCCTGGCGCATGGGAGAAGGCTATCCCTGGCTCGTGGTCCGTGAGGGCATAGTCGTCTGGGAGAACTGACCCACCGTTACCAGGCCCCTTTCCCTTTGACTTTTACCCCTCCTTACCCTTATGCTCCTGGACTCAACGGGAACGGACCAGTGACATCAGCCGTTCCCGGCCTGTCGGAGTGATATGGCGCCTTTTCTGGTGGTAGAGGACATAAGGAAACAGTTCGATCATGGAGGTAAATCCCTCCAGATTCTCAAAGGAATCTCCTTCTCTGTGGAACAAGGCGAAATGATGGCAGTGGTGGGAGCCTCTGGAGCTGGAAAGAGCACTCTCCTTCACATACTTGGAGGCCTCGATCGCCCCTCTTCCGGAAGGATTCTCTTCGAGGGACAAGACATCTCCACCCTCGATTCCACTAGACTGGCCCGCTTCCGTAGCGAGAAAGTGGGATTCGTATTCCAGTTTCATCACCTGATGCAGGGGTTCACTGCCGAAGAGAATGTCATGATTCCCTGTCTGATACGCGGGATGGCCCCTGCAAAGGCCCGGCAACTGGCACGTGTGGCCTTAGAGCGTGTAGGTCTGGCCCACCGTCTCACCCACCGTCCGGGAGAGCTCTCGGGCGGTGAACAGCAACGAGTGGCCTTGGCGAGAGCAGTGGTGATGGAACCCCCACTCATTCTCGCGGACGAGCCCACGGGCAACCTCGACTCCGCAAGCAGCCGGGAAATTCACGATCTATTCTTCGAACTCAACGACAGACTCAAGGCCACCATGCTAATCGTCACCCACAGTAGGGAGCTGGCGACCCTCCTGCCACGCAGGCTGGAAATTCGAGACGGAGTGATAGTTCAATGACCGCACTTCTACTCGCCGTCATACTCCTGACACCAGGACCTGCCACTCCCATCGTGACTGAACTGCCCGAAGCCCCCCAAGGCTCCAGACACGGAATATCCGTCACCGTACCTGCGGGACGATTCACCGTAACCTCTGTGGCAGTAGTGGGAAACGAACGGCTCAGCAGTGAGGAGATCACTCATACTCTAGGGATCTCATCCGGTTCCTCTGTGGATGCACACGCCATTCGAAGCGCACTGAGAAGACTGTGGTCCAGGGGTTTCTTCTTCTATATAAGTGCTACCCTCACGAAAACCTCCAAAGGCTATGTGCTATACGTCACCGTAAAAGAAAAACCCCGTGTGGCGGCAATCGTGATCCACGGCAACGTCAACGTATCACTCGAGGATATCAACAAGACCGTCACCATAGAACCAAAGAAACCGCTAAACGAGGCAAAGGTACAAGAGACTGCCGATGCCATACGCAACATGTACCGCACCAAGGGCTATCCTTTTGCCTCGGTCAGGGTGAACTTCGAATATACGGACACTGGAGATATCGAGGTCCATTTCTACATAAGTGAGAAACATACTGTCCGCATAGCCTCCGTGACCTTCTCTGGCAACAAGTTCCTTCCCGCCTCCAAACTACTCCAGATTCTAAACCTCAAACCCTCGGACGAGGTGGAAGGCGGAGAGTACTTCGTGGACTCCCTGGCAGAGGAGGACCAGAAGCGCATTATGTATTTCTATGCGATGCATGGCTTCTTCCTGACCATGGAGCAAGAGCGTATGAGTCCCGTAAGGGCCGTGGTACGGTTCTCTAGCGATCTCACCGAAGCATACATCCACTACACCATAAACGAGGGGACCCACTGGAAGCTGGACAGTTACGATTTCCGAGGAAAGCTACTCGCCCCGATGAAGGCTCTTGCAGGAGCCGATGCCAGCAATGCTCGCCAGGCAGCCCTCCAGAAGCACAGGAAGATAGTCGCCAGGTATCTAAAACCAGGCACTTATCTGTCAGTGCAGGATTTGGAACGTGCACGTCAGGCCATAAAGTCCTTTTACGAGAGCCATGGTTACTTCAATCCTGCCGTGGGCACCAGGCTTCAGAAAGTGGGTGAAGACCGGCTACGGGAAATTTTCACTGTGGACGTCAATAACAACGGCCAGGCGCATCCCGTGCTGGACCTGCTTGCTAGGGGCTTAGATGCCAACGGCGTAGCTCTGCGAAAATTCCCCAACACCGCTAAAAACATAAATGAAATCAAGCAGTTACAAGGCAAATCCACAAAAGATGCCTCTGCTGTACGAGCCTGGTCACCCATGGATGGCAAGGCCTTCATAGAACGCATCGAAATAGTAGGCAACTCCCGCACCAGGGACAAGGTCATCCGCAGAGAGATGGTCATAAACGAGGGAGATGCCTTCTCCATGAAAAAGATACGCCTTTCAGAGGCCCGCATAAAACGTCTTGGGTTCTTCGAGAAGGTCTCCATAGAACCCGAACAGGGTACATCATCCAATGCAGTCCGCCTCAAGGTCAAGGTCAAGGAACGCAATACTGGAACTTTCCAGATCGGCGCTGGCTTCTCTACCTATGAAAACTTCGTGTTTCAGGCGCAGATCACCCACCAGAACCTCTTCGGAAACGGTCAGACTCTCATGCTCCAAGCCCAGCTTTCGAGTCTGCGCCAACTGTTCAACCTCAAGTTCATAGAGCCCCATTTCCTGGATACCAACTGGTACTTCTCGTTCTCTCTGTATAACTCCATGTACTCATACGGGTCCTTCACCAAGAAGAGCACTGGCGGGTCACTTTCATGGGGCTACAACATAACCCCATTTCACCGTCTGTACATCACGTACAAACTGGCTGACGTACAGATTGGCACAGGAACCACCCTTCTTGGCGGAACACTTGGGACGAGTCCCTCATTCTTCTCCATGCCGTCATCGGCCTACGTGTCCAACCTGTTCAACGACGGCATCACGTCGTCCTTCACTCTTACTGGAGTCTGGGACCGCCGTAACGACCGCATGTTCCCCTCAAAGGGCTTCATGCACGGCGGCAGCGTGGAGGTAGCCCGTCCCGAGTTCTTCAGTGAGAACGTCTACAACCGCTATGAGGCATACTCCAGGTGGTACTACCCGGTATGGAACCGCATAGGTCTGGTATTCAAGTTCAACTCCGAGATAGGCTACATCACATCCCCCAATTCAGAAGGTGTTCCCATATTTTTGCGCTACTTCCTCGGCGGCATAAACTCGGTACGCGGTTTTGCCCTGTATTCTCTGGCCCCCCGTATGAAAGTCCCGGTCTCTCCTGATCCCAATGCCCCACTGTTCGACTTCCGCAAGGGAGGCAACAAAAAACTGGTCTTCAACTGGGAGCTGGAGTTCGATCTGCTCAAGCCTATGATGCTCAAGGGCGTCATGTTCGTAGATGCTGGCAATTCCTACGACGATGATGAGCCATATTCCCTGGAACGGATGCGCTGGGCATGGGGTTTTGGAGTCAGGTGGTTCTCACCCATGGGCATTCTTAGGTTCGAATGGGGACTGCCCTTCAATCCCAGACCGGGTGAGGACAAAATTGTCTTCCAGTTCTCTATGGGTAATTTCTTCTAAGGAGACCGTTATGTTCGGACATAAATCACAAAAAATACTTAACCTACTTATATTATTAATATTTTTGTCATCATGGGGATGTGCAGGAACGACGAGGCGACGTTTCACCGTAGGTGTCGTGGACATCCAGAAAGTGCTTCAAGAATCAAAATGGGGTCAGGCGCGCAAGGAAGAGCTTATAAAACTCCATGCATCCATAGAGATGAGGCTCCACGATGCATGCTCTGATCTCAGTCAACTCGAAAGACAGGCAGAAGAAAACGAATCCAAAAAAGCTGTTTTCCTTGCAAAACGCTCTGCCTGCACGCGGCTTCAAAAAAGGCTTCAGAAGAGCCTCCAGGAAGTACAGAACTCCATGTATGTACGCATCAGAGCGGTCGTCAAACGCGCCGCTCGCAGGGCAGCCCGACACAGGGGCCTTGCCGTAGTGCTGGATACCTCGGGTGTGCTTTACTCGACTGAAAGCGTGGACATCACGGACGAGGTGATAAGGCAGGTGGATTCAGCACACTCCGGCGATGCCACTACACAATCCGGAACCTTGTGAATCCGCTTTTTTGGAGTATAAAACCGCGGCATGAAGAAACCACTCTTCTCCATCACGACACAATGTAATGAATACACTGCATCCGGAATCGTAAAGGATGCCTGTTCCCGTCCGTTCGGGAGAAAGGAGCTTACAAAATGAAACATACAGCATCACGTCTCATGGCCTTGATGGTGCTCACAGCCGGAATCATGGCACTGTCTCCATCCGTGGCACACGCACAGAAGATCGCATGGCTGGATCTCAACAGGGTGCTCAAGGGCAGTAAGACAGGCAAGAGATTCCTCAGACGCCAGAAGAGAATACAAAGACAGTTCGATGATGAACGCCGCCAGCTACAGCAGCCGCTCATGCAGGAGGAACAGTCTCTCCAGCAGGAATGGAACCAGCTTCAAAGACAGCAGCAGTCATTGGGCAAAGAAGAGTTCAGCCGCAAACTCCAGGCCTTCAAACGCAAGTACGACAATCACATGAAGAAGGTCAATGCCCTCAACCAGAAGCTCATGAAGCTCCAAAACAAGTACACTAAGAAGTTTCAGAACAACGTGCTCGCCCCCTTCAACAGGAAACTCAAGAAAGTTGCCGCGAAACTTGCCAGACAGAAGGGCTATACTTACATCCTGGTCCATGATCCCAACAATCCCCAGCTGTTCGTCTATGCTTCCCCCAGCCTCGATGTCACGGGCGACATTATTCGCCTTCTTGACAGTTCTAACTGAACTTGCGGCTGGATGTTCCGGGAGGAAACACAGCGACAGACGGGTAGCCGAACGGTCCCGTCCCCACATGGAACGTGTCCTACTGGCTCCCTCCAGCCACCAGGAATCATCTCCTGAGGAGAACCTCCCAATCATCGAGGAACGCGAGCCCAACGATCATCCAGGGTGGGCACAGTCTCTGCCTCCCCGTACCGTAGCCCGGGGATACATAAACAAACCGCGTAAATACCAGGGAAAGTTATATCCTGACAGAGACGTCTATCTCTTCACGGTTCCCGGTCCTGGAAAAAAGGTCATCTGGGCGAAACTGAAGGGAGTTCCACACATAGACCTGTACATAGAAGTATATCGGCGCAAAGGCCCTGAACGCATATACTCCCAAAACGTCACTGGTTCCGGACAAGATGAAATCATTCCTAATCTCACACTCTCCCCTGGAAAATATTTCTTCAAGTTCGGTCAAAGATGGGTAGGGAGCGACTTCAGATCAGATACCGACCATCCCTACGAGCTTGTATGGTCCATGAAAGATGCGGCTCCGGGCACCGAGGCCGAGCCCAATGATGCACGCTATCAGGCCAACCAGCTGGTTCCGGGGGCCACTACATCCTCTTTCATAGGCTCCCCGAGGGACCGTGACGTCTATCTCCTTCCCGAAGGTCGAATCCTTAGACTGGACATAACCCTTCCCGAAGGTCTCCCTGCCGTGCTGTCCTTGTGGCCAGCCAAAGGCAAGCATTTCTCCTGGAGAAAGATACTTGGGCCCGGAGAAAAATACACGATACGCAGGCTTAGGGTCACCCGAATGTTCAGTTATGCTGCCGTATCCGCATGGCACGGTAAATACGATCTGTCCCGCAGATACAGGCTGTCCATCGCCCTGGAACCTGATACCGCAGGTTATGAAACAGAGCCCAATGACGATCCACGGACGGCCAATCCCCTCCCGAACACAGGTACGGTCAGAGGTTACATGGTCTCACCTGAAGATGAGGACGTATTTCTTCTGCACTTCACAGAGCCGTCACTGCTCACGGTGCGATTCACTGCATCAAACACATGGGTACCCCGCATACATCTGGGATCCCTTGTCAGAACCGGCCAGAATATCCTGATTCACCGCAGATACGTCCCAAAAGGACAGATGTATCTGAAGGTATCGTCACGAAAAGGCTCTGATCCGGAAGAGCCCTACGTACTCGAACTGTCAGCCATCAAAGCCGGACCAGGAGACGAGCGTGAACCCAATGATACCCGTAATCGGGCTATGCCAATACGGGTTGGAGAACCCATTCATGGATATATCACTCCCAAAAAAGACGTGGACTACTACAGATTCGTTCTAGGAGGAACGATTCACTCTCCGCCAATAGTCCAGGCACGTCTCACTGGGACCAAAGGCGCCAATCCGATACTGAGACTCATCGATGCATGGGGCAACGTGGTGGTGGAGGACTCGAATGGAGTGTACACAGGAATGCGTAAGGTCACCACACCACTTCATCCTGGACTGACCTATTACCTAGAGGTCAGGGACCGTGACGGTTTGCACGAGTCTCCTGACGCCCCATATGAGCTCAGACTCATCCGTATAAAAAATCACGCCAGACTGCCTCGCTGACCGGACATACCCGCCGGGCCCCTCGTCTCCAGAACTTCAATTCATGGTATTCGTGTTCCGGGTGTGCTATTTCATGCCCATGGTACGCGACTGGCTCATTTCCGCTACGCTGTTCACCGTGACACTCGCCACCACCACCATGGCCGGATGGCAATACACAGGAGGTTCACTCCTGTCGGGACTTTACTTCTCTGCGCCCCTCATGCTCATCTTGCTCACCCATGAGATGGGGCACTACATCATGGCCAAACGTCACGGCATCGACGTGTCCCCTCCCTACTTCATCCCTGTTCCCTTCATTGGTATCGGAACCTTTGGAGCCATCATCAAGATACGTTCACCCATAGTGGACCGCAATGCACTCATAGATGTGGGAGCAGCAGGTCCGTGGGCAGGAATTCTCATGGCACTGCCTGTGCTCGTCTACGGTCTGTCCATGTCCGAGGTCAGGCCCGTCCTTCCTGCATCCGGAGCCATGACCGAAGGCAACTCCATCATGTATCTGGCCATAAAATATGCGATGTTCGGGCGCATACTGCCATCTGGCGGATACGACGTATTCCTGCATCCAACGGCCTTCGCTGCATGGATAGGCATTTTGGTTACCATGATAAATCTGATTCCCATAGGACAGCTGGACGGCGGACACGTGGCTTACGGCTACTTCGGCAATAAGTATGCCCGGTTCTCGAAGATTCTGCATCAGACCCTGCCTGTCCTGGCGATTCTCACCGGAACCTACGTATATCTCGACTCACTTATGGCAGAACACACACAACTCGAGGCCATGAGCTCTGGCCTCGCTGCCTCCATGCCGTGGTTCCTGTGGTTCGTGCTTTTGTTTCTCATGAAAAAGATGGGAAAAGGCATGTATCATCCGCCAGTGGAAGAAGACGAGGCCTCTCCAGGAAGGAGACTTCTGGCCATTGCCACCGGCATTCTATTCATACTCATATTCATGCCTGTCCCCATAAGGGTGTCATAAAAGAGTCATGAAAGGCCACCTTTACTGCCCCAGGTGCAAAACTCCATTCGAGCCCAGGCAGCTGCAGATAAGTGGTGATGAGGCACATGTCCGGTGTCCTGCCTGTGGTGAGAGCCTCTCCTATTCTCTGAGTTCCGGCTCAGACCTACTTCCGGTGTCAGACGATTCAACCGTCAAAACCGAATCCTTTGCTGCGAGACCAGATCTTGCGGCCCAGTGGGAACAGATAAGAAATCTACCCACGGATTCCCCCGAACACGACTCGTTTTTGGAACTGTGTTTCAGAAAAGGAGCCCTTCACGACCTGGCCGGAGCCTATCGAACCATTCAGACGGACGATCCCAAGGGAGTGGCCAAACGTCTTCGACAGATAGAAATCCTTGCCACAATGACCATGACCCCTGCCACTAAAAAACGTGTGCAGGCCAAACGTCTTGGGAAATGGATTTTTTATGTACTCCTTGCGTTATTTCTCGTGCTCTTCATGTGGGTCCTGATGGCAACGCCCTACTGACCGGAGGTCTTTATGTTAGATAACATATTGAAATCATTAATCTTTTTGGCGGCACTCCTACAGTATGTCTCCTGTTCTCGCCATGAAGGGCACTCCAATGGAGCAGCCCACTCCGCACGCAGCGGCGCCCAATCCCCGTCTGTCATGGATGTGCCCGTATCTTCAGACAAAAAAGCTCGACCAGCCAGCAAACTCGAAGGTGCCATGGTGGGAGACGTGGTGAGGATGGAGGTGCCTCCTGAATTT
>JALWFW010000324.1:0-9266 GCA_027013865.1 Polyangiaceae bacterium
TTCCATGACCATGTAAAGGGCCCCCAGATACTCCTGAACCTCCCACTGGGGATAGGCTCCAGAGTCTTCCCGAAGGATGTTCTCCTCCGTGACCTCACCGTAATCTATGACCCTGACTATGTACCTGGACTGTATCCTGGAGGCCACGGCGGCTTCCCTGCGGAATTTGCGTTTTATGGGCTCCCACTCCTTCTCGGACGACATCTGACGACGCTGAATCTTGACCGCCACCCTGGTGGCAAGGACGTCATGGCGGGCCTCGAACACCTCTCCAAAGGCACCCGAACCCAAAAAGCCGGTAAGAGTGTACGCTCCCATTTTGAGACGGGGAATACGTATGGTGTCTGTCATGAATTCATCCGTAATAGGTACTGTAGATTCCATGTCAATATGGAACCACTGTGACGCAGCATATGAAATTTACTGCTCAGTGCGCAAAAAACTCCATAAAAGTCGATTTCCTAAACCGGACATGAACCGTCAGGTCCGGCATCGAGCAGGGCAAACAGTTCTCTTTGCACAACGGGTCGGCCCAGGGGCGGAAGCTCTCTTGGAATGCGGTAATACTCCGACATTATGCCCACCACTAACGAAAGCCATGACGCATAACTGTCGTCCACGTCGTCCCCACTGGCATAGAGGGCCGAATAACGGTGTACCAGGCGGGGATGATTCCGATGCAAGAAATTCATGAATACTTCCCTGACGGAACCCCGCAGTCTGAGAGGGGCTGCCACTACAGCCTGAACCCCAGCATGGCTGGCCTCCTGGTACAGTTTCTTGATTTCTTCTATTGAATCAGTGAGATACGGTAGTACCGGCATCATCAGTACAGCCGTGGAGCACCCTGCCTCCCTGCAGCGGGCAAGGGCTTCGAAACGTTTTTGCGGTGTCGGAGCATAGGGTTCTAGCTGCCTTGCAAGGGGCTTTGAAGGCGAGATGAGGGAAATACGTACCTGGACCCCGCAAACACGGGCAAGTTCCTCCAGCAGGTCCATGTCCTTCAGAAACATCACGGACTTCGTGGTGATGGACACCGGAACGCGATAACGAAGCAGCACTTCCAAAATACGACGCGTGAGCCTGTATGATGCCTCTATGGGCTGGTAGGGATCGGTAACTGATCCCAAATTGATGGCAACACCACTCTTCCAGCCACGGGCAAGTTGCCGTTCCAGGGCTTCGGGGACATTCACCTTGGCATACACATGACCGAAAAAGTCGCTGTCAGCCATGTAACCGTGTGTATAACGGGCAAAACAGTACACGCATCCATGGGCACATCCCCTGTATGTGTTTATGTCGTATCCGGTCACGCGAACGCCCCTACCCCTGGGTGTGACAGCCGTTTTTACCGTGATCTCCCGTACTTCGGTATGCCCCACCTGTCTGGTTCCTGTAAGAACGAAGTTGCCTGCCCTCGTAGGCTCGGGATATGACATGTACTGGCTGTCCAAGTAGGGAAAAAGCCGCGTCAACTCACTCATTTCATATGTTCCTGGGCATGTCCATGCCTCATCTCTGTTTAGATGAACATACAAAACATGTCTACGTATTGAAATTCCCCTTTGATTACAGATGGTTACAAAGATTATTCAGATAAGTATCATGGAGTGTGCTGTCGGCTGCCCGGCCCAAAGACCGGACAATAGACAATCACTGACGAGAGATGTAAAGGGTCCAGTCCACCACTTTACCGATATCGCCGTTAGCCGAGTCAGTAACGTGAAGTGTCCAGATATCGTTCTCACTGATGGTCTCTCCATTGAATACTCCAAGACCACTGGCATCGTCGACCGTCAAATCAGCACCGTAGACACCCACTATGTCATTGTTACTACCACCAGTCCGATCGTGAAGAACGACACTCTGCCCCCCCGGTGAGGTAAGTACCAGTTTGAGATCGCCTATGTATGTATGCTCGATCTTCACAGCCACCTTGACATCGGCGATGGTGCCCGCCGCATAGGACGGGGTCGAGATGTGCAGGGTGATGCCAGTAGCATCGTTGTCCGGAATCGTCATGGGATAGGTATTGAGATTGCCGTCCATGCCCCAGGCATCCAGACGCTTGTACACTGACCTGTCCGGTATGAGAGGATAGGTGGTGTTCAGCTCACCTGGTGTGGCCCACAGGGTATACTGGAAGTCAGAGGCATTGTTGTTGGTGTCGACACCGTCAGGATAACGAGAAACGGATGTGTTCCAGTTGCCAAATACACCCTCGGCAGGATTGCCCTCGGCATAAATGGATGTCGCAGCGCCGGTCTCCCATATGACACCATCCATTGGGTTACCAGTGGCATTGGTAGCATCCCAGGATGTGTAAAGCACCAGGGCATCCGGACCATTTTGGAGTGCTCCGGAAGGATTTATCCCGAAATCATCCCACGCCACATCAACATTGGGGATATTGGTACCATCGCCAATTACGAAGAAACCGTCGGAATTAAGGGAGTATCCCGTAAGATCGATTTCCCATATAACTGAACCACCATTGCCGTTCAGGTGTACCAGGGTGTAACCGTCGAGGGAGTCCCCAGGAAGGCCGTAAATCTCCACGAATTCACCGGCATCGCCAGAGAAGGGTGTGTCGTACATGACCTCGTTGATTCTCGGAGGAGGCGGAGGAACGAAGTCTACTGTATCGGAATAATCGTCACCAGTTTTACCTCCATTGATGATACCAACTATGGCGTCGTCCCTGAATGACGCTGCCTTGACGTAGATCTTCATCTCGCCGTTGCTGTAGAGCACCGCCTGGAAAGAAGCCGTATCAGGAGTATTGGTGCCATAGGTATACTCCACCATCGAATCCCAGGTGACTACGACCTTGTCGGTAAAGAAGTCGACATAGATGGTCCCACCTTTTGTCATATCAAAGTCAGTCATAAACGGAGCAATACGGGGCAGATATTTGAAGGTGGCATAGCTGTTGGACCAGCTTGAACTCACAGTCCCAAAGGTTATGTGACCGTTGTCGGAGACGGAAATCCAATCATACGTATTGCCAAAGAAGGTGAAGGAAGAGATGAGGCCACTGGCGGGGAAATCGACTCTCGTGGCATCATCACCGGAATTGAAGACAATCTCCATGGTGGCATCACCGGTTCCGGGCTGTACCAGGTAATCCGTGGCAGACGCTGTCGTCCAGGAATACATGTTTGTCGCAGAAGCGGCAGGGGTGAAAATAATGGCAGCACCAACGAGATCCATCACATTGGTGCCTGATCCTGTGTAATCCTGCCAGATACCGCGCACAGGCTGACAATCTGGAGCCATCGCACAGTCTGAGTCATCGCAGTCCACGTGCCCGTCATTGTCGTTGTCAGAACCATCATCGCACACGGTTTCCGTATCGCAGGCACCAGCCATGCCGAAGCAATCGGGATCTGCACAGTCGGCCTTGCCGTCTCCGTCGTTGTCCTGACCATCGGAGCACAGCGCGCTGCTGTCCTCAGTGTCACATACACCTGCCTTACCGAAGCAGTCGGGGTCGAAACAGTCTGCTTTGCCGTCTCCGTCGTTGTCCTGACCATCGTCACAGACCTGCTCGAAGTGTTCCACGTTTATATTGATGTCATAGGCCTTACTGTAAGGTGAAGAAGACCATGCCTCCACGACGATGATGTAATCACCGGCAGTAGAGCTGTCGTATGTGAAGGAATCCCCTGAATCCACGCTTTCGATGCACTGGGCTGAAGAGGAATCACAGGTATCGATGAGCCTGACGACTGCATCGAGGCTACCTGACTCCGATACGGAGAGTTTGTCTCCTGGCTCCAGATGAATGAAGAAGAACGCGTCTACACCATGAGCCGTACCGCAGCCCGTGGCATCGCTGTAGTCTGCATCATCAGCAAAGTCCGCGGTGAAGTCAGTACCGGACAGCGTATACGGGAAGCTGCTGAGAACGATGGGTGCAGAGCACTGATCTCCATTGCCTGACACAGGGCCACATGCAGGAGAGCCGTTGTCGTCATAGCACTGCTCACCGTTGGCACCGCAGTCATCCGCCACCTGCCAGTCAAGGCATCCGGAAGCCTGCTGCACGCACTCTTCTACCGCATTGTTGTTACAACGCATCTCGCCTTCGGTGGTGCAACCGTTGTCGCAGCAGCCGCTCTCGTCATAGCCGCAGTGACCGTCACAAGCCAGTGTACCACTGTCATGTCCAAGGCTCGCGCAGGTCGCGGTCCCGAGATCATTGCCGTCGCAGTCCTCTCCATCCTCCTTGACATTGTTGCCGCACTCAGGCCCTCCCTGCTGCTCGCACTGACTCGTGTCGAAGTGGCAGGCATTGTCGCAGGCTAGGGTGCCACCGTCAAATCCCAGAGCCTCGCAGGTAGTCGTGCCAAGGTCGCTGCCGTCGCAGTCCTCTCCGTCTTCCTTGATATTGTTGCCGCAGCTGGCTCCGCCCTGCTCGCACTGACTCGTGTCGAAGTGACAGGTATCGTCGCAGGCTAGGGTGCCACCGGCAAATCCCAAATCCTCGCATGAGGAATTTCCAAGATTCGTGCCGTCACACTTCTCGCCCTGGTTGAGAACTCCATTACCGCAGCCGCAGTCAGAAGGACAGGAAGTAGCATCCTCACCTTCTTCGCATGCCAAGTTGCCGCATTCGGCAGAAGTGTTGTTATTTCCACTACTACCACCGTCGTCATCACATGCAGTCACGACAAACAACATCGCAGCCAGCATAGTGAATATCAGGGTTAATCTTTTCATGTTTTTCCTCCTCCTGTGTTAGAACTTATGAATATACTACACACTCGATCAACTGCAATGCAAAAATGGCAAGCATGTTCCATACGCATGCCAGCCATATGCCATAAAGGCACCCCTTCCCTTCCATTCCATTCCATTCCATTCCGAATCATCGGACTATTCGACGTGGAGGGCGATGGACACTCATACACGACTATACAGCAACTGCCAGGTGTACAAGACGTCCACACAGACACCTAACACTTTCGAATGGATAATGGCTATACCACTCCCGGCAGCGTTCAACGCGTTCCTTTGACCAGATACAAGAAAGTATAAAGGCCGTGCCGGCCAGTCTCTCATCTAACTTCAAACCCGAGATATGATGGTATCCCTTCTCGTGACTGTGACCATGTAATACCTGATAGACAGTCCACTTCCTGTAGCTCTATCCCTTAAAGAAAATCGGGCTGGATATACGCACCCTATTACCACAAAGGTCAGTGCTCATGTGTAACGCCGTCATCGAGTCCAGATGGTAGGCTGGACGTCTTGAAGTACACCATTACCCCATCCACCATAGCAACCTAGAGACGCCCGGGGTTTCTCGAAGCCTCATTGGGTGATGGCGACATGCTCTCACTATCCGGCACTCCCTTATGTGCGGGTCTAACCCCCAGGGAAGAGGCATCCTTCACCATGTCCAGGGCAACTGGTTCATCCTCCAGTTTTCTATGGGGGCTAGTACAGGATAGCAACAACGACATGAACGACAGGAGATAGATGAACGACCTCATGATACCCATATGACACCACTCCTCTGCTTGAGTTTCTTCAGCATGCAATTATGTGTGGGGAATGAAAAGAGAATATGGATAGGAACGCAACGGGTGGGTAGCCAAAAGAAACATCAGCGTGGCGGATTGAAGGTCCACTCGTAGCCGACCTTGGCGAGACCGCCCTGGGGCTGCGGGAATCGCCAGGTGGACAGGCGGTTGCATATGCACTGTCCCACAATCGGAATGGAGAGGTTACGCACCACACTGCAGCGCTCCACACGACCCATGGGGTTGATATAGAAGACCACGCGAACCTTGCCGCCCAGTTTATCGTTGGCCATGAGGCCCTTCTGATAGCAGTGACGTACTTCATTACGGTGAATACGGATGACCGCACGTACTTCGTTCGGATCCAGCTTACCGCTGACGTCCGCACGACCCTGACGGATGGTTACACGCTTGCGGACCGCACCACCGATGGAGCCGAAGCGTCCACCAAGACCGCCACCGCCACCAAGGCCGATGCCGCCCCAACCGGTGCCGCCACCACCACCGATACCAAGGCCACCGCCACCGCCGGAACCACCGGCACCACCACGACCGCCAAAGCCACCATCAATGGCCTCACCGTCGGAATCCCCGTCATCGAGGAAGTCGTCAAGAGTCTCGGTTTCTGCACCAAACACCGTATTGGAGGCAGTGAGATTGGCCGTCATGGCACTGAGCTGGGACTGGAGGACGTTTGCAACACCAATACCCTGGGCACCGGCGGTACGACTGAATCCGGATCCAGCACCGCCCTGGCCTGCACCCTTGGCCTTGGAGCGGGGATCACGCTTACTACCCACATCTTTGGTTTTGGTCTTGACGACCTTGAGATTTTTCTGGGGTTTGATTTTATCCTTGTCTTTGAGTTCTACTTTTTTCTGCTCTTTTTTCTGCTGGGCTACCACCATGGGTTTTTTGATGACGGCAGCTATCTTCTCTTCAGACTCACTTTCCTCTTCGCCCAGCCATTCGTCAGACTGAAGACTGACCATGTACCAGGCCAGGAAGCCAGAAAGGAGGAACGATATGAGAAGAGGAATGAAGAATGGATAATCAGGTTTGTCCATGGGAAGGACCACACGGGGAGCAGGACTGGACTTGATTACCCACTTATAATCCTTGTAATGCAGTTCTGCAGTGTGATTGTCCGGGAATACGTAATCGTGGACTCCAGGACCGAATTCCGCCGAAGGGCCTGCCTTACCTCTCTCCACCAGCTCGGTGAGAGTATACTTGTATCCAGAAGGATCCGTTATCGAACCATCCATGTTTTCAGTGAACAGGAGGTGATAATCACTCACCCGGTCGCTTTTGATCAGCGGGAACCTATGTGAAGGTAACTCCTTGGAAGGCACGGGCAAAACGGCCTCTGGATCCTCACCAATGGTGAAGTTGGCCAGAATTCTCTTTCTAATGGAGATGTATGTAAGTCCTCCAAAAAGAATGGATGCGCCAAGAAGCATGAGGGCAATGGAGGAATATTCCACCGTTACGTCTCCGCGAACCTGCGGAACATACTTGTCGGACAAACCGCGGTCTCTGGCGATCTCCTTGATGATTTCGACTTCGCGCTGGCGCTCCTTCACGATTTCCAGTGAATAGAAAAACAGGCCCAAACCACCAAAGGCTACCACAAAACCAAGCAGGACCATCAAATACGCCATTGGTCCCACTTTTTCTCCATTCTTGTGATCCATTAGGACATTCGACTGAAGCAGGGTATCACCCAGGTAGGATTTCACTACTAGGACCTGCTTCTTGGAGGGATCCGAATACTGGCTGGTATCGACGGCAGCGGCGACGAATGGTCCTGCTGCTGCTCCGGCCTCTGCGGCTCCGGCTTCTGGAGCTTCTGCTGCAGCGACATCCTGAGGAGTGACGAAGTGGACGATGATCTTGGTATTACCGACCACCAATTCATCACCCTTCTGAATTTCTACCTGCTGTCCCTTGGCGAGCTGCTGACCACGTACGAAAGTGGGTTTGGAGGAGGGGATGTCTGCCACGACGATCTTGCCGTCAGGCCTTACCTGAACATAGGCATGGCTGAAATCCACCTCGGGATCGTCTACCTTTACCTGGGCACCGGTGCCGGTACCTATACGTATGTTGTTCTTGAAGCTTGCTATGGTTTCAGCATCAAACGTTTCGTCGCGCAGGATAGGGAACTTGCCTGTCTCATCCTTGTAGTAGATCTTAAAAGTTATCTCGATCTGCTGGGTCATTCTGGCCTCCGATCCACCACACTTACATATCCTAGAGCAACCAGGAAGAAGTGCGTGTCTTCAGGCAATCTGTACGTGCGATATGTCAAGACGGTCACCGTCTCTATGCTCAGAGATCCTCCACATCGCGGCTCATTTCATCAACAAAACTATCCCTGTACTGAATCAGGGAATTCATGATGGAAATGGCACGACCGGACATGAACTCGTCGTTGGGGCCGAGCAGTTCACCATCCAGGGATTCACCACCCAGATTGAGCACCTGGGTAACCTTCATTTTTTTCTGAGCAGATGCTGGAAGTGCTGTCAGTGCTGCTATGGCCATCACCAGGAGAGCTACAGCCAGTTTCTTCATGGCATTCCTCCTAACAGAGGGTGTTTTACTTCGAATCCTGAAAAATTACAAGTGGGATGAATCATAGGTTATTCCCCAAGACTCACGACTTTTCTCATTTCACTTCCGGGACGGACATTCACGTATATGGTCTTACGCAGGCCCCGGGCATTGTTGATGAGGGTTATCTTGTGTCTTCCGGCAGAAAGGGTGAGCTTCCTGGGTGTATAACCTCTTGGAGCTCCATCCACATAAATCTGGGCCCTGGGTCTTGCCAGGAACATGACCTTGCCGGTTCCTCCACCAGACCGCGATTTGGACTTGGGTCTGGTAACCATGGGTGGTTTGGGACGACTTGAGATCATGGGTGCCATGTCCCGGGCCGGTTTTCTGGTCATGACCGGAGGGGGCGCCACCACCACACGAGGAGGAGTGCTCTTTCTCGATGTCATTCCAACCGTGACAGCTGGTGGAGCAGGTGGCGGAGGTGCAGGAACCGATGACTGAGTGTTCTGCGCTATCTTAGGAGCTGGCACCGGTGACAGAGGAGACTTCTTGAGTACTACCTTGCCTACCGGCGGAGACCATACATTCTTGCCGGCAAGTTCCATCTTGGTGCGGAACTCTTCATATCCCTTTCTCGTTACTACGAGGTAATACACCTTGCCTTTCTCCGGCTGGAACTCGAAGGGCTCATTCGCACGGTAGGAGCATTCGGCAGGTGCTGGAGGAGCATCGGAAGACTGTGTGATACATACTGCCGCTCCCTTGCCTTCTACTGGAACGGTGACCGTGACCTTTTTGGGGTAAAGAGTGTATTTTATATTGAGGACATCCCCTGGTTTCGCATCCACTGTCTTTTCATATGGATAGAATGCATCACCCTTGGTTATGGTTATGGTATGGCGTCCAGGATTGATTGCCATACCTGTCCACGGGGTCTTCTCCCTATACTCTGTGCCATCTATCTTGACCATGGCACTCTGCGGAATGCCATTTATCGATATGGACACATTTGCGGGTTTCAAAACGGGTTCCCATAGTACGGACTTACCGGCTTCCACGGTTATCCTGCGTTTTTCCGTCCTGTATCCCTGGTGGACTATTTTCACGTCATAGGTGCCTGGCTCTAGCTTTATGGAGATTCCTCTGCTGGCATCCCTGGATGTGATT
>JALWFW010000324.1:9276-18000 GCA_027013865.1 Polyangiaceae bacterium
TTCTTGTAGATTTCACCGTTGACGACCACCTGGGAGCCTGCGGCAGGTTCGGGTTTTATCTCGAGAACAGCCTTGACCGACGCTCTCTTGCTGATGACAAGAAACCAGATGGCTCCAGCTCCGGCCACCAAAAGAAGCACGAGGCCAACCAGGATTCCCCAGTTATAGCTAGCCGGCTGCTGTGGACGTGCCTGCTGTGACCATGTCGCTGCTGGAATAGCGTTGTTCTGGGAAGCCTGCGGCTGCTGAACAGGAGCGGCGTTATTGGATTCCGCCATCCAGTCAGGAGCTGCCGGCTCCATTCTGTTGCTCTGAGAGGCGGCAGGTGCTCCGTGCTGCACGGCTCCCATACCCATGAGAGTCCGCTTGGGAGCCAGGCCTTCCTTTGGACGAGGAGCATAAGAAGCGTGATCATGTTCTTCTGCTTCCTCTGCCTCCAGGACATCGGCCGACTGGATGACTTCTGGCTCATCTTCCCAGGATATGGAGCCACCACCCGGCGGTTTGTCGTAGAGCTGGGTTTCTATCTCTTCGTCTTCCCAGTCCAGATCACCTGAACCGATGATGATTCCGCGCCTCTCTTCCTTGCGTGGAGCAGGTGCATGACCACCTGAATTGTATGAAAGAATCTCAGGAGGCGGCTTGAGTTGCTGATATTCTTCAAGTTTTTTCTGTTCTTCAAGCAATTCCCTGGCGAAGGCCATCTTCATCCAGGCAGCCAGATCCTTGCGTGAGAAAAATACACCACTGGTATACATGAAGGCCTGCAGCTCTTCATGCATCTGTGCAGCCGTCTGGTAACGGTTCTCAGGCTCCTTTTCCAGAGCCTTCAATACGATACGCTCCAGTTCTTCCGGAATGCTTCGGTTGTATGTCGTTGGAGGAAGAATCTCGACGTTACGCACCTTCTCCAGGGTGGAGAAATCACTCTCACCAACGAAAAGGCGTTCTCCAGTGAGAAGTTCATAAAGTACTATGCCAAGGGAGAATATGTCCGATCGCCTGTCTAAGGGCAGACCGCGCACCTGTTCTGGGGACATATATCCGAACTTCCCCTTCAGTATGCCCGCCTGTGTCTTTGATGCCTTGCCTGCTGCCTTGGCAATGCCGAAATCTATGATTTTTACGTCACCCTCGTAAGATATCAGGACGTTCTGGGGAGATATGTCTCTGTGGACTATACCCATCTCCCTGCCCATCTCGTCTTTCTTGTTGTGGGCATAGTCGAGGCCTTCGCACACCTTCATTATGATGTAGCATGCCATGCCAATCTCTATGGTCTTCCCTTCGGCACGTAGGCGCTCGAAAATTGTACGCAAGTCTTTGCCATGGATGAATTCCATGGCGATGTAGTAGATGCCGTCTACCTTGTCCAGCTCGTATATCTGGGCAATGTTGGGATGATTGAGTTTGACGGCAATCTTCGCCTCATCGACGAACATGGTGATGAATTCTTCATCTTCAGCAATATTCGGAAGAATGCGTTTTATAGCCACCAGGCGTTCAAAACCATCCGATCCAAACTGTTTGGCCTTGAACACCTCGGCCATACCACCCACGTTGACTCTTTCAAGGAGATAATATTTTCCGAACGGTTTCGGCTTCATCTGTTACACCACGTTCGTCGTTCAGACATATCAGGCAACGCGAGGTTACGATCAAAACATCTGAAAGTCAAACATTCTGACACGCCATGAGTCCACTGTCCCGCATTCGTAAAAGACGGGGTAGCTGTTCATCGGTTCAATAGAACATCAGTTCAATGGCAATACCATACTGATCCGACCAGCAACAGAGCACGGTATACGTTTCAGGGAATATCTGCCCGGCACGAGACTGGCAGGTAGAGTCAGTGAGATCTGCTGCTTACCAGGAGAGGGTGCCGGAAACCCACGCAGGACGATCCGTCTGCCGTGAGAGGAGAGACTAAAGCATATCACCGGAGGCACCGTACCGATGATCCTCAAAGATACGGCTATCTTGCCTCCCCGCGTGCCACTGCCAGGCAGCGACAGCAGTTTCACGGCTGTTCTGCGCTTTGGGCGTCTGGGCAGTCGGGAAGGCGCTCCTCCAAGATCCACTCTGTGCCAGCCATCCGTGCCCCTGACCTCTGCAAATGCATGAATATCGTTGTATACGTACCGTGCCTTTACGCCATATGCCTGCATGATGGCTACGAAAATCATGGCTCTGTGACGGCATACCCCTCTTTTTTGGCTCATTATGGACTGTACGAGGCCATGCCCTCTCCTTCTGAGTCTTCCCACCCTAAAGGTTCTGAAGTAGCGTGCGAGACGGTTCACCAGATCACGCAAGGAAGAGGGCTGCCCCACATATTTCCGTGCGAGGCGTCTTAGTTCTCGTCCGTCGGCAGGAGGCACTGGAAGCGCTTCTTCGGGCAGTCTGTCGGAGAAATAAGTTTCAGGCACGGCGTACCGCACCGTGAAAGCCCTTCCCTTTGCATACCACTGACCAGCACCGTCACGCGCAAACACAGGAGTGCTCCCCTTGTGCACGAATACGTCAGTCACAACGGCATCGGCTCCAGGAACTGCGATGGGCTCAAGACGTCTACCGGACAGATTGTACCTGACCCAGAACATGCGGGCATGAGACGGGACATCTCCTTTGGGGTCGAATGACTCCGGGAAGGACGATGACGCGCCCAAAAAGATTTTACCACCTGAAAAGCGTGCAATATCAAGCACATAGAGGCGTTCATGAGGAGTAATGTCTGGATTGAATCTCCAGCGGGAAGAAGGTCTGGAAGGGGTGGTCCACCTGGAGGTCATGGAATCGAGCCGCTGGGAAGAGGGAACTTTCTGGGAATCCGAAGAATCACTACCTGTTCTGGAGTCGTATCCATTATCCCTTTTTCGAAAGGACATGGATCCGTCACTCTCACTGCCATCTCCGGAATCAGAATGCCTGCTGACGGCAGACTCAGGAGAGGGAGGGGGGTTGGGATAACGCTCGTGAAGCTGGGTCAAGAGGGCAAGGAGTACAATATACGCCATACACGTGTTCCATCCTCTGTTACGTGACGCTCACGCCTGGACATGGTTCCAAATGGGTTGTGACGGATGAAGGACCACTCACCTGACTCATTCACCAGTGGAGGACAGCCGAATGCCTCGAAGGAATACATGGCATCTAGGGCGATATCGAATACATCTGACTGAAACAGAATCTGCCCTCCTGGCTTCAACGCTTTTATGAGCTCTTCCACCACCTGCCGGCTAACCACACGGCGCTTCTTCTGGGAATTCTTGAACCAGGGATCCGGGAAATTGAAGAAAAACCTGTCCACACTAGCAGGAGGAAATATCTCCGGAATATGGACATTGAGATTGGCGAATACAGCGACGAGCCGGTGAGCCAACCCCATACGAGCGGCTTTTTCGTTTATTCTGTCAACGAGCTTACGCCTGATCTCGAGCCCTACGATGAGCACATCACCGGAAGTATCCCGCACACGGTCGAACAGGAAATCACCCTCAGCACAACCCAGTTCGACCTCCACCACCGAAGCGGACGACAGATCCGGAAGCGGAGCGGGATCGAAGTCCAGGTACTGAAGGGCCAGAGGATTCACATGGTGTCTGATTCGCTTCGCTGCCATCCTTCGGCAAGCTCCTTCTTCATGACAGTTACCTCTTCCCGTACTTTATCTACCCTGTCCTCCAGTTCCTCCAGCTTGGAAGCGCTCTTGGAGACCAGATCACGGATTTTGGAAAGTTGGGACAAGAGTCGGGTCTTATCGTCCATGGCAGCCTCACTCCGTTCTGAAGGATGACATGCTCTCCTTGAGGGAAGACACTGACTGTTCGAGCTCCGAGGAAGTATCGACGAGAATCATGGATGAAGACTTCATCTTCTCGGCGGCATCATGCACGTCTTCCATGGAGGACTGCATCTCACCAATACCCTCTACAGCACCCATGACTCCTGCTTCTGCATCCTGGACACTATGGGCCACGTTTGCGGCATTCTGGGCCACGTTGTTTGAGGCAACGGTTATCTCCCCTATGGAAACGACTATTCTATCGAGTTCCATGACCACAGACTGCATCGAACCGGAAATCTCCTCCACGGTTCTGGACTGATCCTCCAGGACGGCTGCGATATTCTCATTGACACTCCTGGATTTGCTGGAACTATCGAGAACATCCTTCATCATATTCACTGCATTAGCTATTTCCTGCTGAATATCCTCTATCTGGGAGGCGATCTCCTTGGTGGCCTGACCCGTCTGCTTTGCAAGGTTCTTTACCTCACCAGCAACCACTGCAAACCCCTTACCCGCCTCACCCGCAGTTGCGGCCTCTATGGTGGCATTGAGGGCCAGAAGGTTGGTCTTGGTGGCTATATCGTTGATGATATCGAGAATACGGTTGATGTGCAGTGCCGAGATACGCAGGTTCTCCATGCGTTCCATGACGGCTTCGGCCTTGGCATAAGACTCGTTAGAGATCTCCACGCCGTCTCTGGTAGTGGAAGACATGTCGACGAAGGAGGAACGCAAAAGCTCCGTAGAATTGTTGGTGAGGTCTATCTGAGGCTTTATCTGCTCTATGGCTCCCTTTATGGTGCCGATGTTCACAGACATCTCCTCCGCTGCTGCAGCAATGGACATTATCTCGTTGGAAGTATTGGAAACCTGCTCTGACACGGTATTCATGCGTTTGGATATCCTGTCCATGACACCGTGGAGTTCTGATACGTTGGAACCGAGTCCTTTGTAGACGTCTTCGAGCTCCCTGGAAAGCTTCGAGAGTTCCTGGGCATCTCTATCCACTGCAGAGACCGAACCGTTGACACTTCTAATAAGATCCAGAAGAGACTTGCGCATGGCCTCCACTGCCTGAGCCATTCGCCCTATCTCGTCATTGCGGCTCACTGCGTTGTAAGGCACGTCCACGGTGAGATTACCTTCACCTATTTGTTCCGTGGTATAAAGGGCATCCCTGAGAGGCGACAGTATCTTGGTGCTGGTGTACCAAAACACGAATACCATCATCAAAAGGCCAAGGACGAGATATATGCCCTGATAGTAGAGCATGGAGTTCATGGCAGCCTTCGACTGGTCACTCATCATGAAAACCGCCTTATTCATGGCTGCCAGTATTGCATTGCTGTCCTTGGTAAGAGCGGCGACGTTTTCAGGTGTAACCTTGGTGTTTCCATCCAGCATGGATATGAGCCTGGCTTTGAATGCCTTCCACTTGGCCTCCACACTGTGCAGCTGTTCACATACCTGCTGGGATCTGCACGGCGGAATCTTGGTCTGTTTGGTCATATCTAGATCAAGATAGGCATTCCCACCCGATATGAGGCTGCTCAACGTCGTCTCGAACAGTTCCATGGTTTTGTGTATCTTTGCCTTTTCTATGGATTCAGGTGAAAGCACGTATGCAAATACCTCCTTGGTCATGCGCTGGGAGAGCATACGCTGACGACCGGCGAGATTTATGACGAGCCCGTCTGAACGCTGTCCATCCACATTGAGATAGGTCCCCACCATATTGACGATCAGAAGCATGACCATCGCGGAACCCACTATCAGCAGCTTTGCATAAAGGCTCATACCGTTGTTTTGCATAAGACCCCTCCTGAGGCGTGTACTTTAGCGCAAGTGTACGTTATTTGTAAAGTTTGGATGATACGATTCACAAATGGTGCATTTTTGGCACCAGGATTCGAAAAATCCCAGGAACAGGAGCCAGTCTCAGGCAGGAGCCGGGCTGTCGTCCCCGGAAACGGGACCTTTGGTGGATGCCAAGTCTCCAAGAGGCGGCAGACTACCCAGTCCGCCAGCAGAAAGTCCGCCTCCCGAAGAAGGATGACTGCCTCCGTTGACCAGATTCTCCAATTCTCTAGCCGTAAGAGTCTCGTGTTCCAAGAGCGCTTTGGCCACGGCCTTGAGAGAGGACATGTTCTGTGTGAGTATCTGGCGTGTGCGCTCATACTGGCCCATGACGATGTTCTTTATCTCCTCGTCAATCATGCGGGCAGTCTCTTCGGAGTAATCCTTGTGCATGGCAAGTTCTCTCCCAAGGAAGATTTCCTCCTGACTGCGGCCAAAGGTGAGAGGCCCCAGTTTTTCACTCATTCCCCAGTCACAAACCATCTTCCTCGCAAGATCGGTACAGCGTTCCAGATCATTGCCGGCACCAGTCGTAGGCTGGCCAAAGACCAACTCTTCGGCAATCCTGCCACCAAGCAAAACGGCCATACGGTTTAGGGCATATTCCCTGGTGATGTTCCAGCGGTCTTCGGAAGGAAGCTGCTGTGTCAGCCCAAGGGCCTGTCCTCTGGGGATGATGGTGACCTTGTGGACAGGATCCTTCTCCCCCTCCACCTTCATTGCCACTAGAGCATGACCGGCTTCATGATATGCCGTAACCTTCTTGTCCTTCTCGGTAAGTATCATGGACTTACGCTCGACGCCCATGAGAATCTTGTCCTTGGCCTGCTCAAAGTCTGCCATGGCAACACGGTCGGCATCCCTCCTAGCTGCTATAAGTGCGGCCTCATTGACCAGATTCTCCAGATCGGCTCCAGAAAAACCAGGAGTTCCCTTGGCTATGACCTCCAGGTCGACGTCGTCCGACAGAGGTACGCTCTTTCGGTTCACATGAACTTCCAAGATGGCCTTCCGTCCCCTGACGTCAGGCTTGTGAACGACTATCTGACGGTCGAACCTTCCTGGACGCAAGAGCGCGGGGTCGAGAATGTCGGGACGGTTGGTGGCGGCCATTACTATGATGCCCTGATTAGAGTCGAAACCGTCCATCTCCACCAAAAGCTGGTTAAGGGTCTGCTCGCGTTCGTCATGTCCGCCTCCCAGACCCGCTCCACGCTGACGACCAACAGCGTCTATCTCATCAATGAATATGATGCACGGGGCGTTCTTCTTGCCCTGCTCGAAGAGATCACGCACCCTCGATGCTCCTACGCCTACGAACATCTCCACGAAGTCCGAACCAGATATTGAGAAAAATGGCACCCCTGCTTCACCGGCTATCGCCTTTGCTAGAAGGGTCTTACCCGTTCCTGGAGGTCCTACGAGCAGGACACCTGCAGGAATCCTACCGCCAAGACGGGTAAACTTCTTGGGCTCCCTGAGGAATTCCACTATTTCCTGAACTTCCTCCTTGGCCTCCTCTATGCCGGCTACGTCCTTGAACGTGATCTTTTCCTTGTTCTCATCGACGAGTCTGACGCGTGCCTTACCGAAACTCATGGCTTTTCCAGCCCCGCCCTGAAGCTGACGCAGGAACATTATGAACAGCAGGAATATGAGCAGCATCGGAAGCCACGACGCCAGTATGGTAGGCCACAAAGACTGCTCGTCACTCTGGATGGAATAGTCTATGTCGTGCTCTTGCAGGCGTTCTAGCAAATCAGAGTCTACAAGTCCGTAAGTCTTGAATTTCATTCCAGATTCAGCATACTTACCCTCTATGGCGTTGCCCCTGATGACAACGTCTTTCATCTTGACGCCCGTATCGACGTCACGGACGAACTGTGAGAACTTTATCTCTTTAACCGAAGAGTCGCCCTGCCCCATCATCTTGAACATGACTACGAACAGGGCGATGAGCACCAGCCAGACAAGAAGCGTCTTGTAACTATCCTTCACGGCACAAACTCCGAAAACTGCTTTATATCAGGCAGCATTAATGAACTGTTCACTCCCTATCCTACGGGACAGGTTCCTGTGGCGGCCGGTATAACACAAAACCAGAACCGCACCAAAATGTCTTTAACAGTTATTCTCCATGAGCCATAAGTCAATAGAAGAGAAAAATAAGCTGCTAACCATCTGTAATAAAAGGACTTTTTAATACGAGGGCATGAAGGGCACCCCCTTTTGGCCCAAGGCACACCCCAAACCGCAGTTAACCCCTATTCTCGTTCGTGGAATGATTCACGTCTCTGCACGACGCCCGAATGACAGAAGCAGCCCCTACGAGCGGCGGTCATGCATGCGACCCGCTATCAGGGCACGCCTGATTACAGACCCTGCTCATCGATGAAAACTGTAAGATCCGCCAGACGGTTGGTGTAGCTGCCAAGCTCGTTGTCATACCATCCGAAAATCTTCACGTGGGTCACAGGAACCCGAAGGTCTTTGTCAAGGCCCACCATGTCACCCGATATGGTCAGAAATGCGGTACGGGTATGTGTATCGTGGGCCTCTATGACCACGGCGGCATCAACCCCCTTATAGTCATTGCTCACCCGTTGGACCTCGCTGTACTTGAGAAGCCCCTTCTGTGCTCCACGTGAGGCCTCTTCATATATGGAATTGATGAGTTGCCGTGTTATGAGACTGTTGCCGCTGTCATCGAGCTCGCTCTGTATGGTAACGTTGAGTGTTATGAGGGAGACCGTCGACGTGGGGATACGTACGGAATCGGCCATGAAACCGATCTCCTTCACCTGCTCGATGACCATCTCCAGGGCCCGGGCAGCATTGGTGGAAGTGAGAATGATGTTATCGAACACCATGCGATTCTTGCGCAGATCCTTTGCCCCGCTCTTGGGTACTGAATCGAGCACCGACTGGGTATTGGTGGCAGCGTGTATGGTGCTCATGGATGCAGTGAGGAGCCTGCGTGTACGCTCATTTTCGAGAAGGGGCTTCATCATGTGTGCAAGTGCCGTGGTGGTGCATGAAGCTGCTGATATGACGTTGTGCCGGTCCGGATCGTAGGA
>JALWFW010000324.1:18010-22064 GCA_027013865.1 Polyangiaceae bacterium
TTGATTCCGTAAATCATGGTTATCGCATCCTCAGGCACTCTCTCTCCCTTGAACTTGAATGCTGCGGAATTGATGACCTTCCGGGCCCCAGCCTCCAAATGACCGCGAAGGGCTCCTCCTTCGGCATCGGCATCCTTGGTAGGATCAAGGAACTTGCCGGTGGTATCTACCACTATCTCCACTCCATGGTCCTCCCACTGGATATCCCTGGGATTGCGGTGCTGCCTGAGAACTACGATCTCAGAATCCAGCCCCTTTACGGTGATGAGGCCAGCGGTCTCGTCAGCCACTTCGAGTATGGGGGTCATGGAATCACCCTTGAACCCGAACACATATCTTGACAGGGGGCCGTACGTGGAATCAGACTCTAGATAGGCTGCGATGTCATGAAGCGATTTGCCCACTTCACGTCCGGTATTGATGACGATGCGGCCGAAATGCCCCAGGGCCAGATGGCGCCATACACTGAGTTTTCCGATTCTCCCCATTCCGTTGATTCCGATAGCTCTCTGAGTCATTACGTGTTCCCTCCGTGTTATGTGGTGATGTGTTATTTAGAAAATTATTCCCCTGTATGCAAGCCTTTGTTCACATGACTCTAAAGCGCGTAACATATTGAAATCACAAATATAATTTTCAAACTACTCCACCTTTGGACAGTCTTCATTTTTGCTCTTGATCCCATACGGTGATGTAGTATAATGTAAGCATGAGTATGACATTCATTCTTCCTCAGGACCGCAGAATGACTCAGAGAATTCCTGTAAGCATAACGGTAAGAGAGCGTTCGGATGCAGGGAGCGTCATGTGTGTGGCCACAGACATATCCTCTAGGGGCATGGCTCTCAGACGGGCAAGCGGGAACAGACCCGACGGACCTCTCGTGCTGGAATTCTCACTGCCAGGAACGGACGACATCATCCGGGTCAAGGCCCAATACGTCAGAGCGCAGAATTCAGGAGACAGGCTCAGGGGAGCAGTGGTCTTCGAACGGACTCCAACACGTATAATCTCCTGGTTGAAGGAAGGTGCAGCCAACACCATCACATGAGACCATCAATACCCCCTGAGGATATGATGAATACTTTCATTGTAATAGCCCCGGATTTTGCGATATTTACTGTGGACATCATTAAATGAATCCCCTATTTTAGTGCTGAAATGTATAATCCATTCCGTCTATCCCAGGCAGTCAATCTCGCAATTCACGCTCTCGTCTTCATGGCAAGAGAACCCGGACGCTATCTATCGGCCAAATGGCTGGGAAAAGAGCTTGGCGTCTCTGAAGCCCATCTCAGTAAGGTACTAAACAAACTTGCCTCTCAGGGTGTCCTAAAATCCGTACGCGGATCGAGGGGAGGTTTCACTCTTGCCATGAATGCCAACTCACTATCCATGCTGGACATCGTGGAATCCATCGACGGTCCCATGGTCAAGGACGTTCCCTGCCTACTAGACACTGCTGTTTGCAAGAGCAAACGGTGTATGCTCACCCGACTCCAGGAACGCCTCATCGACATAGTACGTCAGGAACTCGAATCCGTCACACTGGAAGATTTCGTGAAGGACGTGGACATGATCTCCGAAGACATGGAACAGGACATCGCTGAAAAAGCACGAGAACTCAAGGATAAAACAGGAGAATGAGTCCCCATGGAACTGTCCGTGGTGGTAGTTGCCGATCGCCTTCTGTGTTCAGTAGGGACCGGACAGATGGGGGCGGGGTTTGCAAAACCGCTCGATCTCACAGGAGTTCAGACGACTTCATCTTCAATATTCACCCTACTCGAGATGGCTCTTGCCAGGGGATATCTCACTAAGGAGCAACACCGTCAACTTCAACACTTGGGAGAGATCCTGGCCGGACATCTGCTCCCACCTGAAATCAGGTCCCAGCTTCTAACAACCATGGGGGAGATGAACCTCAAGATAGACGAGTCCCTTCTCGACGTACCATGGGAGATCATCCACGACGGTGAACAGTTCTGGGGTCGCAAATTCGATATCGGCCGATCCGTGGTCTACCGTTCCATAGCAGAGGGACGCACACTGAGTCCCGTTCTGGTCAACCCCAGTTCGATGCTCATAGTGGTCTCTGATCCCGGCGGTGATCTCTCGGCAGTTCATGAAGAAGGCCGCGTACTGGCTGAACTGCTCTCCTCAAAGGGTCTTTCCGTGAGACTCGTCATTAACCCCACCTCCAGCGAACTGACAGGCTATCTGGGCTCATATCCCATGGTTCACTTTGCCGGACATGCCGTGACTGGTGAAGACGGCCCGGCCTGGAGTCTGCCCGACGGCCCGTTTTCGATACTCAAATACGCACAGATGGCACCAATGCCCTTTTTCGTATTCTCCAACACATGCCCCGGCTCTGGTGGACGCCCCTCCCATGCAGCTCTGGCCAAGGCCATGCTGGACTCTGGAGTCCGTTTTTACGTGGGCACACTATGGGACGTACCCGACGGTGTTGGACTCCAGTTTGCCAAGTCATTCTATTCGTTTCTCCTGTCAGGTGGTACAGTGGGCGCGGCCATAAGATACGCACGGAATCTGGTGGCATCAGAGCATGGGGACTCTGACATGTCATGGACACACTACGTGCTCTACGGTGATCCATCCTTCCGCATGTTCAAACCCATGGGTGAAGGCCAAACCATGAATTTCGCCGGGCGTGCTACCGTGCCTTCCAAACACTCCAGCGAGGAAATCATCCGTAGGCTTCAGGCTACATCTTCATCTCAGGACAGTGCAACCCCTCAGGAAAAAACCACGGCCTCTTCCGAACCATCCTGGTGGATGAGAATGTTCCTTCTGACCATGGTACTCTTAGGGCTGGTAGGGACAGGTGCCCTGGCTCTGAGCGTATACACCTGGTTCCAAGAACCATCAGTTTCGAAATCCGCTGATAACTCCATAAAATCATTAATCTTTAGCGGAATATTATCTAGAAACTCCTCGCAGCCTCCCCTAGCCGTGCTCCTCGAACAGTGCCTCATGCAAAAGCTCTCTGACCTGACTGCCGGACTCATCGATGGCCGGAAGACACGGCATCCCAAATACGGCTGGAACCTCAGCGGCGAGCTCGTATCCCTAGAAAACGGACACAGCATAATGTTCGTCCTCACCACCCCCGATGGCAAGGTGGCATACACCAAGACATTCCATATCAGTACCGCAGAACCTGAGAAAAGTAGAAAAGTCTGTGCCGAGGTGGCAAATGAGGTCAAGACCATCTTGGAGGGAGGCTCTGACAGGAAGCCCTAAACATTCAGACAGGATTACTACAACCTGCTGCTCGTTCCCCATGCATTTTTATCACTGATATTACTTAACCGTGTTTGGTCGTGACTATCACTTCACGTCGATATGCAAGTTATCGGGAGGCTACACCACTTCGTCCGGCGCCAGCAGATATCCAGCAGTGAATGAAACTGCGAAGGCTGCAGCGGTGATAGCCGCTATCCCCCACTTCGTGGCGTACCAGGGCTGCTTTCCTCCAACCGTACCAGCTACGGGTGCTTCAGTTTCATTGATACGCCCGGATTTCATAGCCCTGGCTCTGAGACGTCCGGTAACCTTGGGATAGGCCATCAAATTGGCTGTCACCTTCACTGAAGAATTATATCTGACATCCACGAATTTGATAAAATCCCTGTAAAGTTCATGTGTTATGCGTATGGCATGAACGCCCGCCGGCAAGGGGATTCCTTTACAAGGTGTGGTGCATACGGATGCCCCATCCACTACGACCCTGGCTCCTTTCACGTCCGACTCTATTATCAGTTGACCGACAAACTTCCAGGGAACCAGGATTCGGGTCAGCATCTCCTCCACCTGAGCGAGCCAGCCATCCTTGAGTGCCACGGTAAAGGAACCTGCTGCATGGAGTTTGCCCTGCTTGTTCTTAAGATATACCTGCACGTACAAGAAGTACTGACCGCCAAGTCTCGTTATCTCGTTGCGGACAATCGCATCCACCTTGAGTTTACTCATGAGATCCGTCCAGCAGACCAAATCTCCCCTGCACAGCCGGTACGGAATGTTTTCCTTA
>JALWFW010000325.1 GCA_027013865.1 Polyangiaceae bacterium
CGTCTTAGGCTAACGCACCAGCTACTGTAGGAAGCATAACGCCAGCTGCTCAACTGCGTTACTGACAGCTGCCTGTCTGTACTGTCATGAAACAGGATCAAGCCAAGCTCGAATTGGAACTAATCATCCGGAGACAGCCAGGAACCGAACAATCAGCGCGATGAATTCCACGCTCCACCCCCCCCTCCCCCTCAAAAACACCGCTTATTATAATCGTTATGCTAATAAATTGCCACAGCACGTCTGACTAAACGTGATGTAATCCTTATCGGCGATAAAGGCCAGTTGATGGAAGATGATAAATAACTGGCAGGCGAACCCACGCCATCGCGTCATCCTGATGAATACCAACGAGCCAAGGCTGCAAGACGCCCAGTCGACCATCAAACGTCTACTCCGCGATAGAGACCTGGCGTGGCTACTTCAAAATGACAATCTGACATAGTCGCCGGATTAGGATAAAACACACACACACATACAGACACGCTCGAGAACTGTTGTGAGCCTACGAGGAAACATAACGAGTCACCGCTAGAAGTGTTCACTTTCCGCTTCCGGTCGCCGTCCGTGACGACGACAATCCACACAACCGGAAAACACCATGTCGCTTTCCGACGTCATCGACCTGGCCGGCGCCGCGAACAGCAGCTTCCTGTTCGATTTCGGCTTCGGCATCAACGCGTCGATGATGAACTGCGGCAATCGGACGATGATCACGACGACCATATCGCCGATGGTCAACGACCCGACGTACGTCTCGTATCGGATCATCGTCGACGTCTACCTGGTCGGCGTGCTCTGCGTGATGGGCTTCATCGGCAACGCGCTCTCGATAGCCGTCCTCTACCGAGACCACGAGAAGAAGAACACCACCAACTGGCTGCTGCAGACGCTGGCCGTCGTCGACACGCTCTACCTGTTCACGTGCTTCTTCATCCAGACGCTGAGCACGATCCGGGATTACACCGAGTGGCTGCCGACGATGCGCGAGATCTTCTCGCACATGATGCCCTACATCTGGGCGGTGGCCTCCATAGCGCAGACGATCACCGTCTGGACGGTGATGCTGGTCACGATCGACCGATACATCGCCGTCTGTATGCCGCTCCAGACCCACCTGCGCAGCCTGGAGCGCGCCAAGATCGCGGTGGTCATCGTCTGCCTGCTGGCCGTGCTCTACAACATACCGCGCTTCTTCGAGCGCGAGGTCGTCGTCCAGGAGCAGGGCTGCATCGCGAAGACGATCCAGCTGAAGAAGACCGCATTCCGCAAGAATAAGGTCTACTTCCTCGTCTACAAGACCATCATGTACTTCATGTTCCGCACGATAGGACCGCTGCTGACGCTCATCATCCTCAACGTGAAGCTGATACTGGCACTGAAGGAGATGCGCCGCAAGCACAAGGACTTGACCAAGGGCAGCAAGCACCGCGAGAACATCACCTTCATGCTGGTGATCGTCGTCACGGTGTTCGTCATCTGCGAGATGCCCGACCTCATCCTGCGCATCCTCGTCACGATGTACGAGTTCCAGGCGGTCGAGCTGGACATCAACAAACTGCGCTACGTCAACGTGATGACCAACATGCTGCTGACGGTCAACTCGTCCATCAATTTCCTCATCTACTGTCTTGTTGGCAAGAAGTTCCGCAGGATACTGCTGGATATGTATGCATGCACCGCTCGGCAGCGGGACTCGAACATGGAAGTCTCCGAAACCGAGCCGCTCACAACCAGGACGAACATCATCACCAAAAACGGGACGACCACCGCCAGCAAAGACGGCGACGTCTGCTTATAGGGCGACTTCAACCTCTGCACCGATGACTTGCTTAGTCCGTGTACGAGAAATCAATCCCGAAATTGTCCAATTATTGCTCCACGACGGAGGCTCGCTGCCCCGGACACAGACAGCTCGTCGTGTCCAGCCAGCAAGAAGCCAGCTGGATTTAACCGACTTAAAAGTTCAGGACTGATGAGTTATTTTTAGAAAAGACAATCGTTTAAGTTATCCGCCTCGTCTGGGCACTAAGTGGATGTACAGGAGAGAAACGTATGCCGAAAAAACAAAACTCTCTTAAGTACATCAACTGAAGCAACTGATTGCCTGATTCTCCCTTAGCAATATGACAGACTCTAAATCTTGCCGTTCGGTGGCACACACACACACATACACACACACACACACACACACAAACACACAGACAAACACACACACAAACA
>JALWFW010000326.1 GCA_027013865.1 Polyangiaceae bacterium
GGATTTTCCACTTACGTGAACACGCAGCAAAAACGGGTGGTGGTGTGCCCTTCGAAAGAAACGTCAGGGGGGCCTTGGCAATGTGGGGACTCAGATGTCATAGGCCGCGTCCCTTTGAAAAGATGCATCACGGGTGCTGCCTTGAGGTATTGGCGTAACTTTCGAAGCATCTGTGTCCGAATTTTCGAAGGGACATCAGCCCTGTCGAAATAGACCGTACCGTCCGCCAGGTTGGCTGGTTTAATGATTGCTCCGTCTGTCTGAGGTATTGACGGTACTTCATTCCGCAGAGTCATAGGGATGGAGGATGAATAACGCGACAGCCATAGAAAAAACCTATGTCGAAATATGCTGGGTTGCCCTGTGAAGTCCTACGAGCAGGGAAGCAACTTATACATAATCAGAGAAACATGTTTATTTTGACTACAGTGTGGTAGAGTGTAATCTAGTGTGTGCAAGGAGGATGCCCAGTTATGCGCCCTATATATATGATTCCAGCTATTTTTGCTGTAATTACAGGATGTTATGCTTCGAAAGGTCCGCCGCCAAAGGAACTGATCTCCCTGAGGTCTCAGCAGCAGGCCTCCAATAAAGAGATCGAACGGCTACGTAAGGAAGTAGTGACCCTCACAGGAGTGGTGGAAGATCTCCGGCGACGAGTGAGGGACATGGAAACAGCGATGAAAGGACAGGCCACTCAGGAAAGGCTGTATGCCGGGACACTGGAACAGAAAACCGAGCCTGTAGAGGCCAACGATTCAGAAGGTTCGAAATCAGCCGACCAGCCTTCTACCCGGCAGGTAGAGAACTCCTCACCCACAAACCACGAATCAGCCGGTTACATGCCGCAGGAAGACGCTCCACCACAAAAACCGGTTGTCCTCAAACTGTACGGTACTCCAAAAAAGAAATACGCATCCGCCGCAACCCGCAGGATCTCACGGTTCGTTCCGTTCAAGGAACCTCCTCCTCCTGCAGGGCTGGATACAGGAACAGGGGCCCGCTCTCCAGCGGAAATGTACGGTAAGGCGATGGCACTTTTCCGCAAGGGTAAATATGCTGAAGCCGAACGGCAGTTTGAGGCACTCTGGAGGAGGCATCCCCACAGCGATCTTGCTGATAATGCGCTTTTCTGGCGTGGTGAGTGCTTTTACAGACTCGGAAAGTACAGGATGGCCCTAACGATGTACCGGAAGGTCGTGGATTTATATCCTGACGGCAACAAAGCTCCGGATGCCATGCTGAAGTCGGCTCTCGCACTGGCCCGCATGGGCAAAAAAGACATGGCCAAAAAGAAGCTGCATGAAGTAATGAACAGATATCCTGACACCGAGAGCGCGTCCAGAGCCCAGACGGTGCTCCGCCGCAATCTTCTATGAGGTGTAACATGATGATAAAAATAATGATTCTGTTTCTGGCGACCCAGACAAGCACGGCTTCTCCCAATTCAGGGTCGGGCACTGTACCCGGTACATACCCGCCCCTTCCACGCAAGTATTGGGTCCCAGTTAGGCGACCTCCCTCAAAGAATGCAACCAAACAGATCACCTCTGGCAAAGGCGATAAAAACGCGTCACAGGGAAGCAACTACGAGGAATCACCCGTGGATCTGCTTACTCCCGAGGAACGTGTGACCGTCATGGGTGGCAGGAGTATGCGTGATTCCCTGCCGCTGTATCATACCGTAAGTGCCGGTGAGACTCTGTGGGAGATAAGCGCCCGTTATTATGGAGATCCCTGGGAGTGGCCGAAACTTTGGGCAATGAACCCCCATGTGACCAATCCTCACTGGCTGTTTCCGGGAACCAGAATATATCTGAAACCCCACACCACATCCCGCAGCCAGACGAATACTCCCGTTCCAGTGGCCGGAGCGCGTCCAGTGGATAGGTTTTTGGGGCTGCGTCTTTCGGATGTGGACGAATCCATACGCAACCTTGCCGTTGTGGATATGGATGCCACCAGGGCAGGCACCATAGAGGGGTCTTTGGATGGCCGTATGCTCATATCCGAGGGAGACAAAGTATATGTCAGGAATCTCCACCGGGATTACTCAGCCCCCGGTATCACACTGGGCATATACAGAATAATGGGACCAGTGACAGAGCCAGGAACCGGACGCAAACTCGGTGTACTTGTCAGGATTCGAGGAGAAGGCCGCATCATCAAGAAAACAGACGGTACGGCCGTACTGGAAGTCACGGACTGCATTGCTCCCATTGGTAAGGGTGACTATGTGGGACCTATACCCCACAAATTTCTGGACGTGCGTGTCACACCTCCGCCTTCGAAAAAGATTCGTGCCAGGGTGAGCAGAGGATTTTTGCACAAGACCATGTATGCCTCGGGAGATCTCGTAGTTTTGTCTGCGGGCAAGACTGATGGAGTCAAGGTAGGCATGCCGTTTCTGGTGGCTGTACGCGGCCGCGGTGGTTTCGATGCCAGTATTCTCCCCATGGAGCAACAGGGCACAGTTGAAAGAAAGGGGGGGAATTACCCCTGGGAAGTGGAGTCCCGGGGCATCATACTCTACACCCATGATCACATATCCATCGGAATCTTGAGAAAGAGCTATCTTCCTGTACGTCTGGGGGATGATGTCCTAATGGGACCATGGGAGGGAGTCAGATGAAGCGCGAAGAGCTCATAATCACCATAGATGGTCCTGCAGGAAGTGGTAAGTCTACCATCGCCAAGATGCTCGCCTCTAGAGTCGGCGGGCGCCGTCTGGATACGGGCGCCATATATAGAAGTGTGGCACTTGCTGCCGTACGCCGTAATATGGAGTCAGAAGACGGTATAGGAAGACTGGCAGGAGAGGTGAAGATAACATTTCGGGGAGAACAGGTCTTTTTGGATGGGGAAGACGTTAGTCAAGCCATAAGAACCCTCGAGATTGGCGAGATGGCTTCCAGAATCGCTGCCATGCCCCGGGTGCGCCATGAACTTCTATCCGTGCAGCGGACGTTAGCCCTGCCCGGCCCCACTGTATGTGAGGGAAGGGATATGGGAACCGTGGTTTTTCCGGATGCCCCGGTGAAATTCTTTCTGACGGCATCCGACGAGGAACGTGCCCGCCGCCGGTGGTTGGAACTCAGGGAAAAGGGCGAAAACGTCTCTTTCGAAGAAGTTCTGGCTGCCCAGAAGGAGCGCGATGAAAGAGATGCCTCGCGCGCTGTGGCACCACTGAAAAAGGCGGAAGACGCCATTGAAGTAGACTCCACAGGACTCAGCCCTGAACAGGTGGTGGATATCATGATGACGCACATCAATAGTGTGCTCGCCTCCTGAACACTGTATTTGTAATCCGACGGCATATCGCTCTCGGCGTGTGTCCAATGGACGCAGACGTTTTCTAGTCTGCAAAAAATGCAATAATTTCAATTAGTTACATGTGATGCCTTGGAATTTGGCGCTGCAACTGCATATATCTGGATGATACAGATGGGTCGATGTCATCCGACCTAGCTGGTCTTCGTGAAGTTGGGAGAACTAACGGCCAGGTCACACCAGACAAAGGCCTCCAGGGCTCACGATGTCACATGTATCGTTTTGGCATGCTGTACGAGTTGATTACAGGCAGTATCTCATCACGTATCTTTGAATCATGTATCCACCGTTTTCCGGGCCGATCTTGCCTTCAGAACCGTCCGCCTTATGCTGAAGTCTGCTCAGCCGGTTCATCTGTGTGGACCCGCCATGACGGTAGTTTCATAAATCGCCTGATACTCAGCCGTTTCATAAGCAATGTTGCATAAGGACTCCGAATGATTATAATGCCAACCCTGGCGCAATCGGCGCACAAGGAGTTTGACAATGACACAGTGGAAAAACACATATTTCTTTGCAAAAGGCCGCACCTATCCGGAGTTCGAGGGCAAGAGCAAGGACGAGCTCAAGACCCTTCTCGGCGGTAAGGGATATGGCCTTTATCTCATGCACTGCGTTTTGAACCTGCGCAGTCCCGTGGTTTTGAATCTGCCCACCTTCCACGCCCACAGACTCGTCGACGGCAGGATTCCCGAGGACCTCGTGGAGGACGTCCGCAAGGGCCTCGCAGAGATGGAGAAGGAGACAGGCAAGAAGTTCGGCGATCCTGCCAACCCGCTCCTCGTGTCCGCACGTTCAGGTGCCAAATTCTCCATGCCGGGGATGATGGATACCATCCTCAATATAGGTCTCAACGACGCCATCATCGAATCCCTCACCAAGAACGAGGGTCAGGCCCGTTTCTGGCTCGACTCCTACCGCCGTCTGCTTCAGATGTACGGCGACGTCGTGGCTCAGATTCGCGATGAAGAGGGCGAGGATCCCTTCGAGAAGGCTCTCGAGCACTTCAAGAAGGAGCGCGGCTTCAAGAACGACCTGGAGATGCAGGACGCAGACCTCCGTGAACTCATCGGCATTTATAAGGGTCTGTATGACAAATACGGCCAGGAGTTTCCCCAGGATCCCTTCGAGCAGGTTATCCGGGCTGCTGAAGCCGTGTTCCGTTCCTGGAACAACCCTCGCGCCATCTTCACCCGCCGCGAGGAGGGCATTCCGGACGATCTAGGCACAGCCGTCAACATCCAGGAGATGGTGTTCGGCAACAAGACCCCCCGCTCCGGTACAGGCGTGTTCTTCACTCGCGACAAGATTTCCGGCAAGAAGGACACCAAGCGTCTGTACGGGACCGTCCTGTTCCAGGCCCAGGGTGAGGACGTCGTGGCCGGTATCCGCAATGCCGAGCCCCTTGAGGCACTGCTCGAGAAAGGCGATCCCGATCTCGAGGCCATCTACCACGAGATCAAGGAGACCGGCGACATGCTCGAGCGCGAGCTCAAGAATATGCAGGACACCGAGTTCACCATCGAAGAGCGCGACGGCAAGCCGCTTCTCTTCTGGCTCCAGATTCGTGACGGCAAGCGCTCTGCCCAGGCTGAGTTCGTGATCGCGTACGACATGCACAAAGAAGGCCTTGTAACGCGCGAGGAAGCCGTCATGATGGTGAACCCCGAGCGTATCGAGGAACTCCTGTATCCTCAGATCAATCCTGCAGCCCGCAAGGAGGCCGATTTCCTCACCAAAGGTCAGGCCACCAGCCCCGGCGCTGCATCGGGACGCATCGCTCTGACCCAGGACGAGGCCCTCAAACTCGTGGCAGAGGGTGAGGACGTGGTTCTGGTGCGAGTCATGACTTCCCAGGAGGACGTCAAGGGCATGAAGGCGTCCAAGGCCATCCTCACCTCCACCGGAACGAAGGTTTCCCACGCCGCCATCATGGCAGCTGCTTGGGGAATTCCTGCAGTGGTGGGTGCCTCTGAGATAGAAATCGACGTGGAGGCCGGTGAGATTCGCGTGGGCGAGCGTGTCCTCAAGCGCGGTGACTGGATAACCGTGGACGGCTCATCGGGTGAGGTCTTCGTAGGCCAGGTCAAGATAGAAGAGGCCAAGGATCTTCCGGCTGAGGCCAATGCCATCCTCGAGTGGTCCAACGAGATCAAGAAGCTTCACATCCGTGCCAACTCCGAGGCGGCTGAGGCTGAGAAGTCTTACGAGCGTGGCGCCAGGGGCATTGGACTGTTCCGCACCGAGCACATGTTCCTCGGTGACCGCCTTCCCTTCATCCAGGAGGTTCTCTTCGGTTCCGACGAGGACAAGAAGGCTGCCGCCCTCGAAAAGATATACGAGTTCTCCAAGGGCGACTTCAAACACGCCATGGACGTCATGGACGGTCATGGTGTTACGATTCGTCTCCTGGATGCTCCGCTTCACGAGTTCTTCCCCCATGACTCGGGGTTCGAGAAGGAGGAGAACCCCATGCTTGGCCACCGTTCCGTGCGTATGGCCATAACCAACCCCGAGATTCCCCACACCCAGATTCGCGCCATCCTGGAGGCAGCCCGTGAGCTCATGGCAGAGGGCAAGAATCCCATGCCCGAAATAGAGGTGCCCCTGGTCATAATCCCCCGCGAGGCTTGGGAGATGAAGAAGATCGCTGTGAAGATCGCCAATGAGATTCACGAGAAGCATGGCGTGTGGGTACCTTACGGATTCGGCATCATGGTGGAGACCCCTGCTGCAGCGCTCCAGGGCAGGGACATGGTTGAGATCCTGAACCGCCCGGTGGATGGATATCCTGCAGAGGCTCAGCCGAAATACGGATTCGCCTCCTTCGGCACCAACGACCTGACCCAGACCTCACTGGGTATCTCCAGAGACGATGCGGACAAATTCCTACCGCTTTATGTAGAGCGCCAGTACTTCAAGCGCCATCCCTTCATGTCAGTGCATCCGGTGGTGGAGCGCCTGGTGCGCACCTTCGTGGAGGAGGCCCGTTCTGCGGATCCCAACTTCGAGCTCTTCGTATGTGGTGAGCACGGTGGTGACGTTTATTCGGTCCATCGCTTCCACGATGCCGGTCTGACAGGCGTGTCCATGTCTCCTGGCAAGGTTTACCGCTCCATCATCGCCGCTGCCCAGGCTCAGATCGAAAATCCACGCTGACTCTTCTGGCATTTCTTATAACTTATTGAAATAACACCACTTTTTACGCCCGCAATAAGATTCCTCTTTATGACTGAAAAGCGGGAGGAAGCCTTTCATATTGTTCGGTTGTTCTGACCCCGCCAAAACATATAGTTCTGATGCCCTATGCAAAGGATGGCCTCACTTCGAAGCGCGGCCCCTGACGTTTATTCCTCACTATCCTGCCACCATTCCAAGGCGCCACCCCTGACGTGTTCACCGAAGGGCGCATTGCCACCCGTTCTTGGTGCGCGTCCACGTAAGTGGAAAATCCTCA
>JALWFW010000327.1:0-1800 GCA_027013865.1 Polyangiaceae bacterium
AATTTGTTCCCGTTTTTACCGGAGTCATATTAACAAATTCCCGCCATTTCAGTCACCTGGGTAATAAAATGATCGGCCTGTTACTACATCTGGGAACGCTTTATTACCGGTAATATTTCCGAGAGATATCTGGTGTCTCTTTTTACTACAATAACCCTTCATTCTGCAGTCAGGACAACGTTAACATCGCCCGTTTATAAGCCTATACATTTTGACGGTTTGGTCAGTTCCCCGGGGGGCGTACTATTTGAAGCAACCAATTACGCGTCGATTATCAGCCTCGTCCAATCAACGGCCGCCTTGTAACTGGGTCGACCAATCAACGTTTCGCACGGGCGATGAATGCGGAGCTGGTTGCAGACCCGCACTTTGGCGCGTATTTCATTCTCTAGCCCACGCCCATTACGGCCGGGCCGCACTGCAATATTTAACTGGTATATGTCCTCCGTGGTGGGCGTATTTTTTTACCGGGAACTCAGATGTTTACGTCGGGCTGTTACCTTCCACGAGATCCGGTCTGTTGTTGCCCTTTGTTGTGCGCCGACCAGTTCCTAGATAATGCTCTTAGCTCAACACAACAATAGGTAACCATAGCGACGAAGAGGGCGACAGAGAGAGAGAGAGAGAGAGAATGAGTGGAGAAATGCCAGTCGCAGAAAGCCCTTTATATCGCCCACCTACCGACAGGTTGCCATGGCAACTGTTATCGGCGACGGTTTAAACTGAAACTCGACTCGGAAGTCGTGTAGGGATAAATATTATTATCTAAGACAATATGACGTCATTTTTCTGGGGACACGTGTCTTTTTATCGGCGAGAAAGAGTAATATTTCGCAATTTTGCCCGCCGAAAGATCACGTGAACACACCTCACCATCGGCCACAACAGTCACGTGATTGACATTAGCGACAAAGAAGCACTTCAGTCACGAGGAAAATAAACAAAGGAAAACGAAAAACTGTCTCGAAATTGCTGAAATTTCGAAGTGTTACCATCAATCTGCCAATATCGATTACAACTACTTTACGTTTTATCGATTACCGATGTAATATTTTTACGAGCTCAGAAACGTCGAACTAGGACGCTTTTTCGTTCCGGACGTGACGTCAATAAACGCTGCTAGAAGATTTATTTGGCGCTGCCTTCAAAACAAATGACGACAAAGCAGAACTCAAGACCAAAATAAAGAAATAACAAAACACACACACACACACACACACATACACACGGGTACCCTAAATGGCAACGTACACAAAAATGCGAGAACAACTCCACCTACCGGCATACGATTCGCTTATACCGAACTCTGACGTCATTTCCTCAATAAGCGTACCGGCCGCCAGATGGAGCCCGTGTGCCAGGAAGTGGACGACAAACATGGCGCCGCAGACCACCCAGCCCCATCCGCCGTCCGGATAGTGATCCCCGAAGTCTGTCCGGCGCGGATAGCGTCCCTCGCCCTGCTCCAGAACGCGTTTCGAGGGCGACAATAGCGAGTCCCGGGTAGATCCGGACCGCCTGCTGCCGTCCCGACTGCTGGCCTTGCTGTTGCCGTTCGCCGCGGCGCCGGCGGCGTGCGGGACATCTATCTCGTTTCCGACGACAACTTCAGCCCCCTGCAGGCGACGTATCTGGTGCGGCTGCGGCACCGTCCCCGCACGTCGGGGCATTCCGGCTAGCCGGCGGCGCGGGCCTCCCGGACGGCCGCGATCCGCCGCTTGAGACGCACGAGCTCGCGCGGCAGATCGGCATCGGCGGAGGAAAGCAGGAAGGCGTCGAGCCCGCCCCGCTTGTCGATAG
>JALWFW010000327.1:1810-2202 GCA_027013865.1 Polyangiaceae bacterium
TGGTGATGGTGATGGTGATGGCAGTCGGTGATCCCGGTGACGCTCGACGATCTGGATCTGAGCGCGGGCGGCGTCACTCCTCCGTGCGGATCCAGATCGCGGATGATCTGATCCAGATCGTCGGCGTCCGAGTCGTCGCTCACGTCCAGGCTGGTGTTGTCCTGGAGGCTGGCGCTATCCTGAACGCTGGCCTTATCCGGAAAGATCGGGGTCTTATCCGCTAGAATGGTCGTATCCGGAATCGGGGTCTTATCCGAGATAAGAGTCTTATTATCCAGATAGGTGCCGCTGTGATTTGACGCTCTGGGCGTTATGACGTCAGAGCTGTGATCCCGTTCGATGCCACGTGACCGTATCATGTTGCCGATGACGTCGACGATGACGTAAATGAC
>JALWFW010000328.1 GCA_027013865.1 Polyangiaceae bacterium
TCTCGACAAGCTGGCCTGCCTGCTCGAGTTCCAGAACGTCTCGGGCACGCAGCTGCGCTACTTCTTGCGCGGCGACTTCCCGATTAACTGTCCGGAGATTGAGGTGCTGCAGGCGGTCCTCAGCTGCCTGCACTTCGACCTGTCGCGGTGCGTCACCGAGGCGCCGTCCCTGCTCGACTGCGTCCACTACGCCGACATCGAGCGCCCCGAGCTGAGAAAGATCCTCAAACTACCGATATGCAAGGAGCTGTCCCGGCGCTGTCCGCAGGTCGTCCGACTGCTGCGCGCCAAGGTCTATCGCTGCGGCCGCCCGGCGAGCCGGTGTCGGGACGAGGTGGCCTGCCTCGTCAATCCGCGCGGCTTCGAGAAGGCGATCGTCAACGCCGGCGGCTTCCAGGCGCACAAGGGCCTCACCAACGAGCTGACCTACCTGCACCTGTCGAGCGGACGGTGGCGGAAGCTGACCAGCATACCGCACGTCGAACAGTGCGACTTCGGCATCGCCGTCCTCGACAACGAGCTCTACGTGGTCGGCGGCTGCTTCAACCAGTCGCTCCAGGAACACATCCACCCGTTCGGCTTCAAGTACGACCCGCGCGCCGACAAGTGGACGACCATAGCGCCCATGCGGCAGGAGCGGTGCCGGTTCTATCTGGGCGTCGCCGCCGGATACCTGTACGCGCTGGGCGGCGTCGGCGAGCAGGAGGGCGTCATGGACGTCCCGTGCGAGAAGTACGACCCGCGCGCCGACTACTGGCTCCCCGTCGCGCCGCTGCCGAGTTCTCGCATGCAGCACGCCGGCGCCGATCACCTGGACAACATCTACTTGTCGGGCGGGCTGGACCCACTGGACAGGACCTACGACGACCTGATCATGTACGACAGCGGCCAGAACGACTGGAAGACGATGGCCGGCCTCCTGGTGCCCCGAGCCGACCACTGTATGACGGCTCACGACGGCAGGTTGTACGTCGCTGGCGGCTGGTACGAGGACTTGGCCGGCAACCGAGTGATCGTCGACGCCGTCGACTGCTACAGCTGCCTCACCGACCAGTGGCACCGACTCAGTCAGCTGCCGACGCCACGCTACCACGCCTCGACTACCGTCATCAACCGGCTGCTCTACGTCATCGGTGGCTTCGGCGCCGGACAGTACAATCGGGCGTCGCGTAAGATCGAGACTTACGACCTAGAGACCGGACAGTGGATAGAACACGACGAGTACCCGGTCGAGATCTGGGAGCACGTCTCCTGTAAGCTGTACGTCCCCGTCTGCAGGCTGGACAAGGGCAACGTTATGGAGTTCGAACAGTACGGGCAGTCGGCCGTGTCTCGGTGAGCGGCAGCGATCTCCCTAGAACCCCTCCATTGCGGTCAGGTCACCTGCTGAGCAGTTGATGCCGCCGTAATGTCGTGTACCGATGACGTTAATACGTTTGAATTAACATTTTGGGAGAAAACTACGTTTTGGGGAGGTTTTTGATGTAAGAGATGGATGCCGCTTTAGAGGGGTCTGCTGTATCCAGGTATATGCACACCTGGATCAGGTTCCTGCTGTCTAGAGACTGGCGAGGCCTTTTCTAAAACATTACGTCATGTCTGGGAAGTGCGTCATATGTCAGTGACCTTGGTAACGTTAGACCAGGTTGTTTTTTATCCGCACCAAAACTTAAGTTTTATTTGCATTGGGAGACACTTTGCAGACTTTGAAACTTTAATATTTTCTGATTTAACCACCGATAAAACTAATGCATTTTTGTGGTGTGTTCTTTTCATGGGTCTCAGTTAAATCTAATAACTTCTTATCACTGCAAATTGATCAGAATCTCGGAAACACTAACTTATGGAGGTGTGACCTAAACAAATGTGAATCCGCCTTTGATCAAAAAGCTTTGCTGCGGGACGACTTCAGTTGTAGAGAAATCTTTCCTCGTACTTGGCTGTAATATATGACATTTGTTCATGAATCGCTGTTTATTGCTGTCTGTTTCCAAAATTCTGCAGCTGGTGTCGCTTTTGGGCATTTTTCTTTTTTAAATTGTTTTATCTGATTGCCTGGAGCCTTATTTAGTTCTCTGTTCAGGCTATTTATATCTGTAGCGATATGTTTTCATTTATACATTTTACCATAGCCACCTATTGTTATCGTATTTTATATGAGAATGTCGCTATTTATCCATATGCATCTAGATGTAAATA
>JALWFW010000329.1 GCA_027013865.1 Polyangiaceae bacterium
ATGCCGGACAGCGAGCAGCACAGCGCACCGAACACGAACACCTCGATGCCGATGGTCGAGGCCGCCCGGATTCTGCGCAGTTCCTCGACGGTCACCTGGCGCTCGAGGATCACCCGCTCGACGCCGAGCGATTCGAGAACGCGCACGCCCATGCTGTTGTGAACCGCCATCTGGGTGGATGCGTGCACGGGAAGTTCCGGAAAATGCCGGCGCAGCAGACGCAGAACGCCCAGGGCGACTTCGCTCGCACCAGCGGCGGCCTGGCGAATCAGATGCGCATCCTGAAGGCCCAGTGGGCCGACCTGAAGGCGAAACTCGGCGCGGCCGTCCTGCCCCTGGTGCAGGCCGCGGTGCAGGGCGCGAACCGGCTGCTGGAGACGCTGGCCTCGTGGCGTGCCTCACCGGGCCTGGGCCGCACCCTGGACATGCTGCGCGACCTCGCGTCGGTGGTCACGGCCATCGTGTCGGGAGACATCGGACGCCTCTCTGGCCTCTTCCAGAAGATGGGGGTGCCGGAGAGCACGCAGAAGGGCATTTTCCGCTTCATCGTCGCGGTGCCTCGCTGGCTGGACGCGATGCGACAGCGCATCGCGCGCGTCTGGGCGGATGTGCAGGCTCGCATGGGGCCGTGGCTGGAGAGAACTTTCGGGAAAATCGCGGCCTGGTGGGATGAAAACGGCCCGACGGTGGTTGCGGCCGCGCAGCAGGTCATGGCCTGGCTGTCCGAGGCGTTCGGCTGGCTCGCGCAGCAGGTCGTGCCGGTGCTGAATGTCCTGCTGCCGCTGCTGGACGGCTTAATAAATGTAGTGCTGGGTACCGTAACAATGGTCGCGCAAATCATCACTGGTGACTGGGCCGGCGCGTGGGAGAGTTTCCAGGGCATCGTAGCCGCGGCGCCCCAGGCCATCTGGGCCTCGCTGACCGCGCTCTTCGACATGGTGCTGGGCTGGATGGGCTCGTCCTGGTCGGAGTTCCTGGCCATGTGGGCGGGTATCTGGGAGCAGGCGGCCTTCCTGGTGCGCCACTGGCGTGAGGTAGTGGGGCTGCTCTGGCGGTTGTTCTGGGGCTGGGTAGTGAATATTATCCAGTCTCAGTGGGCACGGGTGCAGGCCATCTGGCAGGCCGCGCAGGAGGCCATCCGGGCCCGGGTGGACGCGTGGCTGCGTGTGCTGCGCGGGAAATGGCGGCGAATGCGCGCCGACCTGGCGGAGGCGCTGCAGAGCATGATACAGCGCGCCCGCGACCGCATTCGCGGTATGTACCAGGCCGGTGTGGATTTCATCATGGGGTTCTGGAATGGCCTGAAGTCGAAACTCGACGCGCTTCTCGCATGGGCGCAGGAGAAGTTCCGCGCCATCATGGAACTGGTAGAGCGCATCTACGACATTGGCAGCCCCAGCCGGAAGATGATTCAGGCCGGGCGTTTCATCATGCAGGGCCTGCGCATTGGCATGGAGGGCGTCTACCGCGCCACGAAATGGGCCCGGCTCTTCCAGGTTGCGCCCGCCGTAGCCCCCGACACGCGGGGCCCCGCCCTCCCGGCCGCGCTGGGCGCAGAGATAGGGGTGCCGGAGATGGGCGGACGTGGTTTTCAGGTCGTGCAGGTACACTTGCACTACTCCCCCACCATCTCTTTGGCGGACGAGGTGGAGATGGAGCGTGTGCTGGGGCCGTTCGTGATGGAGAAACTGCGTGAGGCGCTGGGTGGAGGTGTGGCGTGGGCGGCCGCCTGACCTGGCACCTATGGGTGGACTGGGATGGAGACGGTGTATTTGAGGCCGACGAGGGCGGCGCGCTCTTCGGCCTGACGCTGCACCGCGGGCGCCGCGAGGTCATCCGCAGAGATGGCCGCGGCTTCGAGCCGCCGAACATCGGGCGCGGCACGCTCATGCTGCTGGACAGGACGGGGCGGTACGACCCATGGAATACATCCAGCCCTATCTACCCGAATTTCACCGCGAATAAGCGGTTCAAACTGGAGGTGAGCGACGGGGTTTCGACCTGGCCCGTAGTGTACGGCCGCCTGCAGCGCATCCAGCGCGAGCAGCGTGGCGGTTACCCCACGGTGCGCGTGGACATCGAGGACGGCTGGGCGATGCTGGAAGAGCCTGTCTACGTCGCGATGCAGCGAAATATCTACGCCGGGGATGCGATGGGGCTGGTGCTGGACGCAGCAGGCTGGCCCGCCGCACTGCG
>JALWFW010000330.1 GCA_027013865.1 Polyangiaceae bacterium
GTGTTGATATTCATAACACCGAAGAAGTACAGGTAGTGTGTGAGTGTGTGTGTGTGTGTGTGTGTGTATATATAAACAGAATGATAGATAGATAGATAGATAGATATATAGATAGATACACAGATAGTTAGATAGAGACAACGAGAGAGCGATAGGTTCTCTACGATAGATTAACTAAATCTATCTCAGAAGACAGACGTGAACCTGTTTATTCTGGTTTAGTTAAGTAAATCACATCATCACCGCAAGATGTCCTTCGCTGCTCAGATAAAGTCCAACGCACACAAACACCGACACCTCCACACACACCCACACACACACACCCACACACACACACCCTGAGCTGATACTTCGGTGTTTATATTGCTGTCCTCTCCGGACGTAATGGCTACCATCTTGTCCAATAGAATGAATAGGAACAGAACACAAAACAACTTCTCGGAGCTGCCTGGATCATTATATCGTTAGCGAGATCCAGAACGGATTCCTGATTGAACGAGAAGAGCATGTTTCATTGAATTACTGAACGCTTTTGCAGCGCGCACGACCGCAGCAGGACAAAGGGAATGTTTTGATGTGTCAGTGTTGCTGTTATTGTTTTTGTTTTCTGCACATCCTGAAAGCAAGGACGCAATACCACGCAGAAACGGGGAATAAAGGCCGGAAAAACATTATGCGCAAATTCCAGACATATCCATGTTGCACAAGCAGCTAGCACGCAGAATATGCACAAACAGACGCATCGTTGCTTGCACAACAGCTTGCACGAACGATATACGCAACAGATTTCGCAAACAGCGTGCACGGTAGCATGCACAAACGGCATGCACAGACGCCGTAACTAGCAATGGAGCATAAATAGCTTTGTTCACAAAAGAACAAAGTTTAACAGAAGAAACGTTATTAATGCTACAATGATGCTTTATGTGAAAATGAAAATATCGCAGTGCTGTATTGACTTATTGTTATGGGTACGTTTAGTTTTCTGCTGTAGAACAGTGGGTAACGCACTGTGCTGGTAGACTTACAGGAGCCGGGTTCGGCACCGACCGTTGCTTGTACCTGCAAAATTTTTCTTCATTGCATCATTTCATATAAGTTTCGTGGGGCGTTGTTCCTCGGCTGTGGGGTCCCGGGTGAGACCAAGCCGCGGTGAAAACAACCAAATACAATTGACTTAGAAGGCTGTGACATTCTGTCGGTTAATGAATTGGTCCGTTTGGCAACATGATGAGAAGGAACACTGCAAAGGTCTGTTGTCCTGTCATCGTGCCAAAATATCAGGTGATAATGGAGCGTGGCTCTCAGCGAAGGAAGTGTCGTATTACCTGCAGGTGGCTGTTGTACGATATCCTGGACGAGGTCAACCTGTTCTCCGCGCGTTTGTCTGTTTTATGGATCGAGAATCCAGAAGAATGGAACGGATACGCTGATTGCCAATCACGACAGCAGGTTAGGTGATTGTCCTTGCTTGACCTTCGACGCTGGAACGCGTAGATCGGTTAAACTGACAACTCCGGCGTCTTTGTTTACGCGATCCGGACGTGATGTATATATGTAGCAGTTCGGAATGGCCGCGGACAACAGTCCGGATCCGTGCAGACTCGCGGAATCCGGTTTCCAGAAGTCGTTAACGCTCGATTAGAGGTCAGCTGGCAGGTGTTAAGGAACATGTGCCGTGATTCACGCCGATCGCCGGTCTTCCGGATAGCGGAGTCCGGCTGGGCATCGAAGCGTGTAAGGTCGAGTGACCCGGCCATTACTCGCAGACTGGAATTAACGAGCATTTCTGGATCTCCGGATCCAGTTCAGCATTGAGCGGTCGTAGATTAGCATCACATCACGGATCAGCGACAAGTCGCCAGTCGATAGCGTATCCGGATCTTTGCCAAGATATTTCATCATCATCATCATCATCATCGCCAACGTTGACTCCTGTTGCTACTGGTACACGCGTTGAGTCCTGTTGCTACGGCAAGTGTACACTCGTACATCGTGTTTATCATGAGCTGATCCAGATGTTTTGTTATCCGATGCTGCACTCCATAAACACACTACTACTCGTTCCGAGATTTCCTTACCGCTTCGATGTTTTCTTGCTCGCAGAAAACCCCTCCAGTTCGCTTGTCACGCCGTCATTAAGCGGCACTAAATCTCCATTTCTAGATTTATTCCACTCATCTAGATCTTTA
>JALWFW010000331.1 GCA_027013865.1 Polyangiaceae bacterium
CAGTCCGAACAGGGTGCTCCTGTTGAGTTTATTTATGCAGTAATTCACTGCACTGCGGTATATGAAGGATTTCATGGCTCCGACACTGTCAAGGGCATCACGCTTCTCCCACAGATGCACGAAGACTTCCTGGCTGGTATCATAGGCCCAGTCAGGATCACCTCGTCCGAAACGGAGACACACACGGTAGACCATATCTCTGTACTCGCGATAAATCTTTTCGAATTCTCTGGGGGAGACCATGTGTCGCCCTCTTAATTGAGACCAACGGCCGTAAGTATGGTTGCAGTATCCTGATCCCAGGAATATGAATTTGCATAAAGCCACCAGGTGGCAAGCACAGACTTTACATAGGAGCGGGTCTCGTCGAAAGTAATTTCCTCCACTATGTCAGGCACAGACCTCAATGCCATTTCAGTGAACCACCTGCGGGCCTCGGCTTCACCGGCATTGTATGCAGCAACGGCCTGAATCCAGCCCCCCAGGGAATCGTGAAGCCTTCTCAGATGTGCAGCCGCGAGCATGACCGACAGTTTTGGACGCACGAGCATTCCCATGGTGAAATACTTTATTCCGGCAGCTTTGGCCTCCGTGTAGGCCACCTGGGGGGTCATCTGGAACATCCCTACGGCATCGGCACGAGAAATAGCCAGAGGACTGAATCGGGACTCCGTCCAGGCGATGCCATAAAGAAGACCCAGAGGAACGGCATGGCGCTGTGAGGCCTGCCTGAAGTAACGTAGCCACGGGAGAGGCGGACAGCCCTCATAGGGAGATGGAAGTTTTGGATTACTACTGCGTGGAATCAGGTTGGCGCAGGCTGAAGGGCGTGTGTCGAGGGTACTGCATCTCCACAATTTCCTGACTATTCTTGCTGGAACCTTTGGTCGGACTTCATGGGGAATACACTTTTTAAGCAGCCGTTCACCCGATGAGACGAGGCTGTACCACCATCCTACCGGACCTGAGGTAAAACGCTTGAACGAGACGCCACGGGCTTTCGAAAGCCAGTATCTGCGGCGTACCTCCTGACTGGCTTTGCGGCATGTGAAGGAGTCAAGCCAGGAGGCCGCTGCCTGCCTGAATCCTGCCCTGACAAGGGCATATCCGCGGGTCACCCTGGACCAGTCGTCCTCCCCTCCGGCCGCCAAGGCAGCCAAAATATGGGCCTGGGCCAGTAAAAAAGTCTTTACTGCAGCCCTGTGGGAACCGGATATGGCTCCCAGCCCGGCTAGATGTCCGTAAGCCACTAAAATCGAAGGAAAAAGGCGGTATATGAGCCGGCGGAACAGTGTACTGTCCACGGGGGCCGTTAGTAGGGCCTGCAGGTCTTGCCCGCGGGAGGCGAATATACCTGCCCTCAACACTGGTGCCCTGCAGGTCCCCAGTGCATGTTCTGATCTGTCGACGAATCCCTTCTTCAGCAGTATTCCGGCTATCATCAACCTGAATCGGCAGTCCGAACGGCTCAGGAGACTGTCTAACTGTTTCCCGGACAAAAGCTCTGGAAATCTGAAAGCCACCTCACGCAAATGTGCAGCAGCGGCTCTGCCTGCAGTCGCATCCTTCGGCAGGAAGAACCGAGCGTCCGCGTGTACGGGAGGTGTCCGCCCGGATGCCCTGGCCGTTCCTGAAGAAAGGCCCGTTCCCATGGTAGTCATGAACAGCACGGCTATGATGACAAACGCTCTTGGGTATATAAAAGACATTGGACAGCCAAAGATTAGAATCAAAAGTTTACCCTGAATCTGACTGTATACGATTCTTCGGTATCCGAAGACTTGCGTACTGAAGTTGCAAGACGTTTACGCAAGATCACCGTGCCCTTGGACTCATAGCCACGGGCCATTATGACCATGAAACGGCCTTTGCGGCGTGAGCGGGCGCCCTTACGCCTCGTGAATACGAAAGTCACCTGATTCTTGCCTTTGTGCATATATCTGGTGACATCCTCCACTATTTGGTCGTCTGTTGAATAGATACGTTTGATGAGTTTTCCGTTTATCCAGATATCCACGTCATAAGGCACAGCTCCCTTCGGTGTGGGAAACGTGGCCAGATATACATTCTTGGCCATGGGATCCGATGCATCCGGAGAGGGCACCCGCTGTCCTGTGGCCTTTATCTTGTAGTCCGGGGCATCAATGAAGATGTTGCCTTTTGCATCGAATCTGACGGTCACGCACTTGAG
>JALWFW010000332.1 GCA_027013865.1 Polyangiaceae bacterium
CCTTGTGTTCAGAGATGATCTTTTCCATGTCTGGATCTGGGACCATTCCGGAGAGACCGTCTGAACACAGCAGATAAATATCTCCGGACTGCATGTCCAGAATCTGCGTATCTACGTTCACGTTCTCCTTCATGCCAAGAGCCCGTGTAATGACGTTTTTGTGGGGGAAATTGGCGATTTCCTCTTCAGTGATGTCCTGTTTCGCCCGTTTGTATTCTTCCAGCAAGGAGTGATCCACAGTTATCTGTTCCAGTTTGCCCTCTCTGTAACGATAGGCCCTGGAATCACCCACGTGAGCCAAAAGCATCTTGGTGCCTTCGATGACCTGGGCAAGTACTACCGTGGTCCCCATGCCTTTGTATTTGGAATTTTGACTTTGTTCGTAAAAAATGGTCCAGTTGGCTGCTTTTATCGCCACCTCAGCCCTGGTTTCAACGAGCGACTTTTCTGGATTGGGCTTGTAGGGCCACGTCGCGTCCGGGTCATCATGTGTTCTCTTATAGAAAGCAATGATGGCATTGGCCGCCATTCTACTGGCCACCTCGCCCGAAGCATGACCTCCCATGCCATCGGCTACCAGAAAGAGCTGTTCTTCTTCGAGCAGGGCAAAATAATCTTCATTGTGGCTTCTTTTTCGCCCTACATCGGTCTTCGCAGCGTACCTAATCCGCATGAGCTACCAACTCCGAATCGGGATTCTATGATAGGGGGCTCAAATAGTCAATGCTATTTAAGATGACACGGATTCTGACTCCACCGAACGGATGGTGTCCTGTGGGTCGTGTTTCATGGGGCATACTGAACCCTGTCTGTTTTCGGTGTTTTGGGGCGCACGACATGTTTGGATGAGGGCGGTCTTACCTTTTCGATGAGGCATGATTTTCTGAACTCCATATAAGAAGTCCATATAATATGAGTACTTGTGCGGCGTAACTGTTGCCCGATGGCGTGGCTGTGTTAATATTCCGCCTATGAGACGCACAGTACACATTTTGATTTTCGCAGTTTTGTTTAGTTCAGTTATTTTCAGTGGATGTAAAAGGCGCAAAGCCCGCAAACCTGCTCCGGCTTCCAGTGGTAAAGTCGAGATTGCTGAAGAAGAACAGAAGCTCAAGGAGCTGGAAGAGGAATTCCGCAAGCACCGCCGTCTCATAGATGAGAAGAGACAGCAGCTGGCACGGGCCCAGGAAGAACTGGATAAGATGTCCCGCACGGTAAGCAGAGACGACAAGGACGCGTGGGAGGCTTACCAGCGCAAGGTCAAGGAAGTTCAGGATCTGTCCCGCGAAGTGGACAGCCTATCCAGGGACTTCGACAACAAGTGGGAAAAATGGCACGAGCAGACCAATGCCGTGCTGCAGAAGCTGCAGGTCGTAGCCGAAACCGTCAAGACAAAGGATGTACGGGCAGAGGTTGCGAGAAGAGAACGGCTTGTGGCCCTCCGTGAAAAGGAAGTCGCCGAAAGAGAACGCAAACTGGCGGAACGTGAACGTATCATAGCCAATCGCGAAAAAGACATTGCCAAGCGGGAGAAGGAGCTAGCCAAGGGATGCGCATCGTTTGCAGTGCCGTCCGTGGCCATTCCCACGGTGGTGGCTCCTTCCGGAGGCGCTGCCGTTTCAAAGTCCGAGGCCCATGCACCCCTGCGCAAGGCTGAGGCCATTATGGCAAGAAAGGGAATCACCATGGGAGATCTTGGAGAGGCGTCCAAGATATACAGCCAGGCCAAAAAGGCACTTCGCAAGAAGGAATACTACAAGGCCAAGGCTCTTGGTCAGCAGTTTCTTGGGGTGGTGAAGGGTATTCGAGTCAACAGGGCGTTCATCTCCGTGAAGCTTCGCCGCATCAACGCGCTATTTGTACGGAAGAGCAAAAAGATGAGTGCCAGTAAGCGAAACAAGATTCTCGACTTCTTCAAGAAGGCAACGGATGCCTATAACGATGGTAATTTCAGAAAGGCAAACTCGTATCTCAACCGCATACTCAATCTGATGTAACTGCTTATTTGGACTGAAGGTGTAAAATGGGGCTCTTCGATCCTGCTGTTTTTTCTGAAAAAGTGGACAAGATCCTGAAGATGGATGACAGCAAGCCTGCAAGAAGAATGCTCCTGAAAGGGGCTATTCCTGTTCTCAGCACATCGGAAATGGTGGCGGCACTTGCATGGCTGGCTGCAGA
>JALWFW010000333.1:0-2865 GCA_027013865.1 Polyangiaceae bacterium
CTCCGGTACCGGCCAGAAAACAGCCCCGAAAAAGAGGATTTTTCGACAGTAAAAAATTCAAGGCCATCACGGAATCCCTCATAGAATGATATTTGTCACTATAACTATATGATATTATTGGACTTTTAATGACGGTGCATGCTGCGTCGATAGTCGTCCCTTTTTTGACGCTCCCACAGGGGGATGTAAATATCGCCTTCGGTCCTGACACCGCACGCATATACGGCCGAAGGACAGTTGAGACGTAAGGAACCACGAGAACCACATATTCATAACAAGTCAGAACCACGGAGGTAAAGATGCCCTACACCCTCGACGACATCGTGACCAATGAGGCCAAAATCAAAATAATCGGCGTTGGTGGCGGTGGCGGTAATGCCATTGCGACCATGATAGAGCACCACCTTGGCGGTGTTCAGTTCATGGTGGCCAATACGGACAAACAGGCCCTGGACATGAACCAAGCAGAGGTGAAGATTCAACTCGGAGCAGAGCTCACCCGCGGTCTTGGAGCCGGAGCGAATCCCGAGATGGGCCGCAAGGCAGCTGAAGAGAGCGCCAAGGAGATAGCCGAGCAGATATCCGGAGCAGACATGGTGTTCATCGCTGCTGGAATGGGTGGCGGAACGGGTACCGGAGCCGCTCCGGTCATCGCCAGGATAGCCAAGGATTCAGGTGCCCTTACCGTGGCTGTGGTCACGAAACCTTTCATGTACGAGGGCAAGAAGAAAATGAGGGTGGCAGAACAGGGAATCAGGGAACTGAAGGAAGTCGTAGACGCCCTCATCGTCATTCCCAATGACAAACTCCTGGAGCTGGATGCCAACATAAACATACTCAACGGCTTCAAGAAGGCCAACGAGGTCCTCATGAATGCCGCACAGGGTATAACCGAGCTCATAACGAAGCCCGGGCACATAAACGTGGACTTCAACGATGTGCGTACGGTCATGAGCAACCGCGGACGCGCCCTCATGGGTATCGGTGTGGGAACAGGAGACAGCCCGGCCATCACGGCAGTGGAGAAGGCCATCTCCAATCCGCTTCTCGAGGACGCCAACATAGAAGGAGCCAGCGCCGTACTCGTGAACATAACGTGTTCCCCCGATCTCTCACTGGCAGAGCTCAACAAGGCCGTCATGAAGGTTCACGACATGGCCAACGAGGAAGCCGAGATCATCGTGGGCTCGGTACTCGATCCCTCCATGCAGGGTGAGGTAAGAGCCACCATAATAGCCACTGGTTTCGAGGCCAGGGCCGAAGTAGTTCAGCCAGAGCCCGAAACCACCACCGGGAGCGCTCCTGCTGCGAAAACCGTGGCCGAGAAGGCCGTTCCCATGAAGCAGACCCATGAGCAGACGCTATCCAGCCCTGCACCGGCCTCCGAGGAACACCATCATGCTCCGGCAGAGCAGGTCTACAGCAGTCCGCTTCCTCCACCTCCTCCTGGGGGAGCATCCAGGGTGTTCGAACGCAAACCAGCCATTCACCGTAAGGGTGACACTGGTTCATTTCCCGGCGTGAACACCGAGAGCAGAACCGTCTGAACCGATTCCCTTCCTGCTGTGTTTCTTTCGTATAGATACGATCTCCCTACATCAGATTGAACCAAACCCTCATATACAATACTTGAACCAAACCCTCATATACAATAAACATTATCCATGATCGAAGAGAGGCGATGCCCTAAATGCGGCAAAGCAGTGCCCGGGGGAGCAAAGCAGTGTCCTTACTGCGGTCATGACGTCAGAACCGCATTGGAGCACGACAGTCTCGTTGGTACCATGGTGGGGGAATACCTCATAACCGGCATACTCAGGGAAGGAGGCATGGGCGTGGTGTACGAGGCACTTCATCCGGTGATTGGCAAGAAAGCCGTGGTGAAGGTCCTCAGAGGCGATATGCCTGACAGCGAGGAGGCCGTCGTCCGCTTCTTGTGGGAGGCCAGGGCGGTCAATACCATCGGTCATCCCAACATCGTCGATATCTTCTCGTTTGGCAGACTGGAGGACGGGGCCCCTTACATGATCATGGAAAAGCTGGAGGGCGAGACGCTCCATCAGTATCTGGAATCACGTAGAGTGATGGACTATGCCATGGCTTTGAATGTGTTGGCTCATATCATGGATGCTCTTCAGGCTGCCCACGACCAGGGTATAGTTCACAGGGATCTCAAGCCTGACAACGTGTTTCTCGTGGACCGGCCCGACGGTGTATGGGTAAAGCTCCTGGATTTCGGCATAGCCAAATTCATGGGCAGTCATCCCCTGGGCATAAGAACGCGCATCGGCATGCCCATGGGAACTCCCCATTTCATGAGTCCTGAACAGTGTGCAGGTCGCAGGGACGTAGACAGCCGGGCGGACATCTATTCACTTGGAGTCATGATGTACCGTATGTTTACGGGATCGTATCCGTTTCACAGCGAGTCCTACGTCGCCGTGATGAATGCCCACCTCTTCAAGGATCCGCCCCCGCCTTCACTCATATCCGATGTGCCAGCCGAGCTAGAGAGGATCATCCTGTGGTGCATGGAGAAGAAACCCGATGCCCGGCCGCAGAGTATCACCGAACTAAGGGAGAGCATCGTTCCGGTGCTGGAGGTTCTGGCTGAAGATTCCCGTACTCCCACGGTATATGAGAAGGCACGGGATATGACGAAGGTGTCTCCTGAGGAATTCGAGGATTTACGGTCTCAGGTCTCTTTAGGCTGGCTCAAGTATACCGTGGCAGGCACGTTCTTGTTTTTCGTGGTGGTTCTGGGAATCCTCGCCTGGCAGTTACGGCATTCCAGATCCGTTGTGAGGATTCCTGCCGACGGGGTTGCCGATGCACCTAACTCGTCACATGCCATCCCCTCAAACC
>JALWFW010000333.1:2875-21432 GCA_027013865.1 Polyangiaceae bacterium
TGCAAAAAGGCTCTGGCCCCGAACTCAGAAAGTCAGACAGCCTCCAGGCATCAGGAAATGTGGCCGCAGGTACGCCCATAATCGAACCAGACAAACGGTCTGTTGAGAAAAAGATCAATAAAATCAGTAGGATACGCGTAAGTATCTATCCTGCAAACACAAATCCCGAGATCACGTTGGAAGGTAGTGCCCATATGGAAGGCAGAGTCCTGGTACTTACGGGCCCGGGGCCGGTGAAACTGAGGGTGCGTGCCGAAGGTTATGTTCCTTGGAACGGTATAGTGGACGGCTCTTCGGACGAAGTGCAGATCCGACTTACTCCGGTTGTTTCGGTTCATTCCCCCATGCGAGACAGAAAGGTGTCTGCCGGCCGCCTCGTGCACGAAAGGAAGAAGTCTGCCAAACGGCGTGGTGTCATGACTCCGGAACGCCGCAAATCCCGTATTCCGGCTATGGAAGCGCAACCCGATGCCCCCATGGTGGATGATTTCCTCTGAACCACTGCTGACCTTTCACCTTTTACTTCTTTTCGTATAAAATGTGCGCCATGCGAATCGTATGTCCCATCTGCAAAACAGAATATGATGCTGCCACTACGAACAGATGTCCCATCTGCAATGTGTCACTAGACGGAAGGTGGCCGCGGATACTTGGCAGTGAAACCATATATATAAAGCGTGCGAGCGGAAATGTATTCGGTCCGCTTCCGGGTTCCAAAATAGGAGAACTGGCTGACAAGGGGCTCATCAGAGATGACGAGATGCTGTCCCTCGACAGACAGGGATGGACTCGGTTTTCCGAACTTCGGTCCGAGATGGAACGTTTTAGCGGAGGCGCTTCTGGAGACTTCTCCATCCATAAGGATGACATGGACCTATTGGAAGTGAAGGCACCCGCGGACCTTCCCGGCCTCAAGGATGACATGGATCTACTGGACGTGAAGGCACCCGCGGACCTTCCCGGCCTCAAGGATGACATGGATCTACTGGACGTGAAGGCACCCGCAGAGCTTCCCGGCCTCAAGGACGACGCGGATCTGTTGGACGTGAAGGCACCCGCGGACCTTCCCGGCCTCAAGGACGACGCGGATCTACTGGACATCAAGGAGCCGGCATCTTTGGAGGAGAAGGAAGGGGCGGATCTCCTCGAGGTCAGGGAATTTTCCGATCTCTTGGCTCCCAGCGACCGACCGGAAGACGATTTACTATCCATGGAATCCCTCACAGCATCCACGGTGGGAGGTAACCCTCTAGAGGTGGGCACGTATGAGCATGGCTCGAAACTGGATATCCCGGATGATTTCGGTGGAACAGATTCTTCCGATGCGTCCTATATGGATGTTCCGGATGCCCCGGACACCCACGATTCACAGAACAAGGAAATGAAGCAAACGGTCTTCGGTATGCCACCCGTCCCTGCTTCGGTACCGGGTGGTGATGACTCCAAAGAGGAACTCGCTCCCTCGGACTCGTTGCTGACGGCCGGAGACGGACTTCTTGGTAGTGATTCAGGCGGTCTTCTCGGTGTGCTAGATACGGATGGCCTCGAGGAACTGGACGAACCCGAACCGATCCAGCAGCAGCCGGTCCCCCCTCCAGCGCATTCACTGACAGTGGATAAGGGCATTCCCCTAGGTCATCTGGATGACGAAGAAACGATTCAACTGGCAGATACGGACGATCATGTTTCCAGTTACATGGAGACAGACGACGAAGAGGCCGCTGTTCGGACTTCCAGTGGTGGTGGACGTGCAGTTGCGTGGACGGTAGCCGTGCTCGTGCTGGTTGCGGCGGTGATTGGTGGAGACTGGCAGTTCGGTTATCTGGGGCTTTTCGGTGGAAAGGATTCTGGTGTGAGTGCTCCCGGTAACGACGCTGCCATGAAGTCGTCCGTAAAACATGCTCATGTCAAGAAGGTCAGGCCAGCGTCGGGAGATGTCCTGCCTTTCACGGTCGACTATCCGAAACTGGTGGCAACTTCCAGCACGAAGGATGACAGTGCCTGTGAGGCTGCGCTTCTCCTCTCATTCCTGCATCACGACTTCACCCTCCTAAATGCATGTTCTAGGTTTTCGGGCCGGAAGATTCAGCCTGTTGGCAATGTGAGAAGAGTGCGTATAGGCATGTTGAGGTATGCCCTTCTGGTGACAGGAGTCTATCCGCCAAAGGCCATACAGTCCTTCTGGGGCAATGATGTCCCGGCGAATTTGACCAGGGAGGCCTCGGATTATCTGAGTCAGGCCATGGCCTCCATGGGGAGGGAGCCTTCGGTGCTCCTCTATGCCGCTTATCTCATGGATGCACTGGGTCAGACGGACAAGGCCAGGGAGTACATGCAAAAGGCACTGGATCTCGAACCAAAACCCAGGGCAGGCCTTATTTTGATGGCCGGAGTACTAGGTCTCGATAGCAGCAACGGAAAAACATGGGGACATGTAGGCAGGGTATGGGCCAGTATTCGTTCCTTGAGGAACAAATACGTGCCTGTGAAGCGGAAATTCCCCGTATTCAAGGTTCCTGATTCGAAACAGATCGGCCGGTTGGGCCCCAGGTTCACTGCCGTGATGGAGGCTGCGGCAGCCTACGGCGCGTGGCAGGCGGGACGTCTGAATGACGCGTTCGAAACATGCTCCAAGGCACTGAAGGCCGATGCCAGCGACTGGGACGTGTTACGCCTGTGTGAAGAACTGGCTCTTTATCACGGTCGCTGGGATTACATGTCAGAGATGAATGAATCCTTCGATCCCAGGCGCTCCGTGTATGCGGCCCTGTGGTATGTGCTCAGTGGCAAGCGCGGTCAGGCCTATGGAATGTGGGAAGACCTCAAATCGGGCAGACCGAAGATGGCTGCAGCCATGGCACCACTGTTCAGTGCCCTCGTCAGGAAGAAAATGGACATGGCGGCTGCGTTCGCTGCCAATCGTCCCATGGCTCTGACTACTTTCGTACTTTTGCGTAGGTTTGCCGGAGCACTTGCTCCTGACATATGGAATCAGAAGGACCTCCCCGAATCGGTCTCCCTGATGGTCAGGGCCGTAGGACTATATCATGCCAGGAAATGGAAAGAACTGGCCGCCCTCCCCATGAAAGGATGGGAAGGCCCCTGGATCCCATCGAGCGCTCTCATCATGCTGGGCAGATACCACAGGGATGGCAAGGCCCCGGCACTCGAGAAGGACGTTCTCGAGAGAATGAGTGCCGATGCCTACGGCGCCGCATACATAATGATAACCGATCAGAATCCCGGGCTTGCGCAGAAACTCGCTAAACACGACGAGTCCTTCGCAGATGTGATTTATCTGTCATCAGCAGCATCCCGTATCCTGGCCTCCATGGCCAACGACCGTCTGGTGAGGGCCCGTTTCCTCATAGAGAGGGCTTCTGCCATGGCTCTGTGGAACATGGAAGTGGAGTTCCTTGCCGGCAAGATCCTCTTGGAATCGGGCCGCATTCAGGAGGGTGAGGAACGCTTGTCCAAGGCTGTAGCGGCCACACCCAAGGATTCCAAGGTATTTCTGGACTGGGCAGACATAGAGGTGAAACTTCACAGGATGCGTGCCGCCATAAAGGCGCTGGACAAGGGTCTCGAGGTACTCAAGGATGATCCGAGGCTCCTGTTCAGGAAAGCCGAGATAAACTTCAAGGCCGGCAGACCCAAAAGTGCCCTAAAGGCACTAAAACGCATAAAGGGTGGAATTCCCATGTACCGGGTGTATCTCATGTCTGGCAGATGTTATGAGCTCCTGCGCGATGACGAGAATGCTGCTGTTGCTTATGCCAAGGCCGTGAAAGCATGTCCCTCCTGTCCAGAACCCAACTTCAGGTATGGCAAGGTCCTTTTGAGTGAGGGCAAGACGCGTCAGTCGATTCCGTATCTGAAGCGGGCCATCGCAAAACTGCACGACCGTACTGAATGGCTTCCGGATGCTCACCGACTCTTGGGTGGGGCCTACAAGGAGCTTGGCATGCGTCTTGAGGCCACAAGACACTTCAGAGCCTATGCCGGACTGGTACCTCCGGGTCCCATGCGTGACGAGGCTCTCCGCCTCATACAGATGCTGGAGTGAACCGCGCCACATGCCGCATGTTTCCGCTGCAATGCAATGTCTATACGTACAGGCGAGAGGAGGGAATGAGATATGATGCTCCAGCTCATGGTGTATGCTGTGATATCTACCATATCGTGTACCGGGGGTGGGGAGCTGGTCAGGCAGGATTCCGCTTGGTCGTATTCCGCCTCCCCAGGCATGTCTCTCAGACTGCCTTCCACGCCGAAGCAGTGTATCGTCTTGGCTGATGGCACGCTCTTGGAGATACGTCTTTCCAGAGGACTGGCACTGGCTGACGTCAAATCTGGTAGGCTTGTGCGTCTCGTTGGGACATTAGAACCTCCAGAACCTGTATTCTGGAATTCCAGACGTTTGGAACTGTCATGGATGCTGGCCCGTACGTGCGATGGTGCGCCCATATATTCGTACATAGAGCGCTGGAATGCACGGAAACATGTCTTCGAACCCAAAAAGGGAGCATCAAGGCCGCCTGTGAAGCCTGAGATCATGCTGAAGGCCCTTCCTGGAGGCTGGCCGCGACTGGGGAAACGGCTGGATCTATGGAAGGTGTTTGCAGTAACCTCTTCTTCGGGTGGGGACGATGACCCGGCAGACATGCCCATTCCCGTAGGGCTCACCTCGGTATCAGACGGCTCATGGTGGGATCCTGGATACAGTGCCGGCCCAGGTACCACCCTGGTTTTGAAAGGGCCGCTAACCCGGGTGCTTGGGCTTGAATTCAGATTGAGTAGCCGTCCTGCGGGACACACGTTCGCTGTCAAAGCCGGAAACACGGCTCTTTCGGTGTCCGTGCCTCCTCCTCAGTGCCATCACCACGGTAATCGCCGCCGGAGATCCCGCTGCGCCTTGACGTTTTTCCGGGTGGCGTTCCCCAAACCCGTCAAAACTTCCTGCATGGAGGTGGTTTATCCCTTCAGAAAACCTTTCTTGGGTGGCGTTCATGTGGTTACGGACATCGAACTGTCACCGGATCCGGCCCGTGAGATTACCCTCATGACCGACTCGGGCGAGATTTCTCCGTTGGAGGCCGCACGGCTACTGGTACAGGCTCGGGCCGACATTCGTCATCTGCAGCCTGCATCACCTGCCGCCAGGGAGGCCATTTTGCGTGCAGCCATGCGCCAGGGAGAGGTTTCTGTGATGGTGCGTGGCCTTGCGTGGGCCAAAGGACGCCTGCTCAAAGAGCTGGAATCCCGGTTAAAGACTCTTCCAGCGGCAGCTCCAGAGCTCAGGAGGATGTACCTGTCTTCTGCATGGAGTCCTGTAGTGCGTGCGCGTGCCCTTAGGCTGGCCGCTGTACTCGAAGTAGTGAAACCGCAGGATCTAAACGTGCTTCTGTCCGATGGTGGACGGAAGGACCGCGTTTACAGACGCGCTCTCGTCAGTGGCGCAGCCAGTCCGGCCCTTCTGGAGCACGCATGTGGTATCAGGGGCAAGTTCGCGGCCGCTCTTGCACTGGGTGTCGAGTGGACACGCCACAGCCCGTCTCTGAGAAGAACCCTCGGAACATGTGTGGCTGCCCACGAGCCAGTATCGTTCAGAGAGAGGATGTACTACGTGGCAGCCCTCGAACTTCTTGGGAAGATCCGCAGGATAATGACCTTCCTCAAGGACCGCAGCCCCCACGTGCGGGGTCGCGCATGGCTGGCTTTGTGGCGTATAAAAGCCTCCCGACCGTGGGTAAAGCAACGGTTGAGGCGTCTCAAGGATCCTTACGTGGTGTGGTGGCTCCTCAGAGACCTGGATTCTCCTTTTTCGGGAATAGGCCAGGTCTATCAGGCCGTACGGGGTTGGCCGTATCTCGCAGGTAGGCTCCTGCGCCTGGCAGCCTCGGACTGTGTAAAGGAACTGTCTCCCATGATTTCTGGTCTGCTCAGACCATCACATCCTTTGTACTACCCGGCTCTCAGTGCAGTGGGGAAATGTAAAATCGTTAGATATGTACCTGATCTTATTGAACTTTTTAAGAAATACGGTTTGCGGGACGAAGGGTATTCGGCTGCATCGGCTCTGCTTGAATCGGGGTGGAAGCAGGCCTCGGATGAAGTGGCTGATGTCCTGGCTCGTGAGCTGGCCAAACCGTATCCTCCTGGTTCCGTGTATGATTCCCACGCCATAGACCTGGTGGAGCACATGCGAGTATCTTCCTGTGACATTGTGGCGAGGCTGCACCGTATTGCCCTGAAACATCACCGCAGTGCCGTTGCCAAGGCCATGAGATGCCACAATCCCGCCTGCCTGATCTCCCCGTCGTCCATGTGATTTTCTTCTGGATATGACCGCCGCGCTGGCTCAAAGGTCGAGTGCCTTGACGACTTCCAGTATGCGTGCGGCATAACCACCTTCGTTGTCCTGCCACAGAAGACCCCTCATGAGTCGTCCGGTGACGGTCCAGTTGGGTCCGAGTACCCACGAGCGAGAGTCTCCGGTTATGGTGGCGCTGGTGGGTTCCTCTTCGGCCATTCCGAACATGGTGTGATGCTCTTCGGTTAGGGCTTTTAGAAATTCCAGGATTTCCTCTTTGGAATGCTTCCCAGAGAAGGCCACGGCAAAATCCAGAGCCATACCGCGGTCCACGGGAATCTCCATGGAGGAGGCCTCGAACCGGGAGGCGAGTGAGGGCCGATGATCGTTCAGGGAGTGCCACAGCGCAGTGGGGATGACTCTCAGGTCGTGAATCTCGTTTTGTTTCAGTGGATGGAGTACCCTGCACGAGGCTGATTCGATGTCGAAACGATCTGACAGGTGTGTAATGAATGGAACCCAGGCATTGCCCGTGCAGCTTCCCATGGCAGTTATGCTGCTTTCAGGCACTGATGGAAGACCACCTGGCAGACCTGCCATTACTTGCATATCGGCTTCGGGTTCCCGACGGGTAAGGATCACGTATCGGGCTCTGCGGGCACCGAGCACTTTACGCCAGTAGGGAAGCAGACTGGCGTCTCCTGTGGCATCCACTATCACGTCACACTGGGGATGATGTTCGGCCATGGGAATCTCCGGAAGGAACGATCCCTGTATCTCCTGGGCCAGGAACCCGGCTCTGGCCGGATCCCTGTCTTTGCACCACAGAATCTTGTGTCCTGCCGCGTGAAGATGTTTTGCCACCTGATGGCCTATCCTACCACAGCCCCAGACCGTGAAGGTCAACCTCTCCATTTTTTGCACCTCATAGATGGAAAAGAGCCGTCTCGTCCGGAAGAGTCACACTCGGACGGAAGGCAGTATGAAAAGCCGCATATCACCGGCTGCTGATTTTGCTTCATGCATGGCGTAAGCATGCTGCTGTCCTTCATGGAAGCACGAAGTACACTCGAATTTCCCGGGCGTTTCCCGTGGCGGGTTCCGTACGAAGGCGTTTACGGTCAATTTTTTGTTCTTCAAGTGTGCTGACCACGGAATCACACATCACGGCTGCCACTGCTGCATCATGATGCACGCACCTGACCCTGACGGCCACCTGGGGATTGACCCTGAGAAGTTCCGCGAGTCTGATGATTCCGGCCTTCCCGTCTGGAGTGATACGACCATCCTGGCTGAAGACGACGTTACTGAGCTCCATGCCATCCTGAAGGGGCTCACAGCCATTTTTGCCCACTTGAGCACCCTGGAGCGAATGTGGGCATGCATCCTTGGAAGCGGGTACGCCGTCGCCGTCGGGATCATCGGGATTGGATGGGGTAGGAGCCTGGGCAGGCTCACGTGAAGTGTTGTTGGTATTCGATTGTATGTCCGAATTTTTTGAATGATTTCGGGATGTTACGCCAAAGTCATAGACGTAGCTCACGGATAGGGAATAAATGAGTGGCACAGAAGGTGAGTGGATGATGGCCACGTATCTTATGGATCCCTGAATCATGAGGGGTATATCTGCGAAGGTCATACCGTATCCGCCGGATATGACTATAGTCGGCCAAAAGGAGTCCTGTGCCTTGGTGGGTGCATAGGCGTATCCTACAGCGAGTCCGGCGTTCCAACTATTCCTCTCCCCTCTCAAACCGGCCTCGAATCCTGCTGTACCAGCGGATCCCGGGAAGAATTCGGTATGCAGGAGAGCCATGGGCTCCAGGGCCCAGCCCGCAGCCTTCCAGGGAGTTTTCAGGAGGAACGTGCCGTGCAGGTTCAGTCCTGAGGTAAGTACATTTTTATCCACGGCCCCCGGAGTGATGAGAGAGATGCCTCCTCCTCCCTCCAGGGAAGGGGACCAGGTTTGGGATAAGATGAGCAGTGCAGTGGCAGTAAAGACGTTCATGCTACAGATAAAACAAAAAAACGGGTCCCTTGCAAGTTTCCCATGTCCTTCTATGATAGGTGCCATCACGAAACATGACTTTTGATGGAGGCGGGCCCAGCTCCCTCCCTGTGAGGCAGTGACATGACCAGAAGGATCGGGAAGGTTTACTTCCATGGCAGTCCCTACGAGCGCTACATATTCTCCCTGGGAGCAGGCGGTCTCGCCTTTACCGACCGACCCGAGGACTCCGACATGGTGGTCTTGGGCCATCATCCGCCTGATCTGGATGCCCATTCCCTCATGGACGTGTTTGCCTCGTACAGTGTGCCCAAGGTGGTGCTCGCCCATGGTGCCTATTCACTGCAGGGCCCTCCCTCTCCGGAAGATCCAGTCAGGGGAGCGTTTCATTTTCAGTGGATAACGGATCCTTCGGCTGCCGCGTGGATCACCACCCTGGTGGAGGACAGGATCAATGCTGACGAGTACGTCCTTGGACGCAAACGGCGCGCCCTTTTGCTGGTGGAGGACGAGATTCCCTTTGCCAGCCAGTTCATTCCGCTGCTACTGCGTGAAATAAAGGATCGCACCATGACTCTGGTGGATCCTTACCTTTCAAGGGACGAAAAAATCCGGGCCGCCGAAAAGCAGCGTCCCATCCTGCTTCTGGCTTCCGGTTTTGCTCAGGCAGTGGATTTCCTGGACCGCTACGGTGACAAGCTGGTGGGTGTCATATCGGCCCTTGGCTTTCCCAGGGATGGCAGGAACGATCCCCGGGCCGGACTGGCACTCCTTGCAAGGGTGAGGTCATTGCCCATGGAGCTTCCCATGGTCATACTGTCCATGCGCAGTGAGATGAAAGGTGAAGTGCAGGAGGCCGGGGCAGCATTCATCTCCAAGCACTCCCCTGATTTGCTCGAAAAACTTCGTTTCCATCTCCTGGATTCTTTCGGATTCGGGGAATTCATATTCAGGCTTCCCTCAACGCGCAGTGAGGTAGCACGTGCCGGTTCGCTGGCCGAGCTCAAACAGTGCCTCGAATGGATTCCCATAGAGTCATTCGTATATCATGCCAGTAGGTATCACTTCTCCAACTGGCTGGCACTTCACGGCAGGCTCGACCTTGCCGAGGAGATAAGACCCATCCCGGCCACGGAAGGTGAGATGGCCCGCAGCAAGCTTTTGCGGCTTTTGGACTCCCTCCAGCCCCTCTCCTGATTTGGTGCTGAACAGACACGTCAGTAGGTTACAGCGTTATACCAATCCATCTGTGTATAGTGGTAGCCCGGCCGTCGCAGTCGGTGACGGTGAGTATTACTTCCACGGGTTTTTCTGCCGTGAGGTTCACGGTGACTTTAGAACCTCCGTCAGCAGAGGACACTACTTGAAAAGCGCCGCCCATGGCCCAGTCAAACTTCACTCCACCAGGACACGTGGTACGGGGGGGTGCTCCTTCTTCACCGCAACCTTCTGGACTGTCGAGCTCATCACACGACCGAGAGGCATCTAGCAGTACTTCCGTGGAGCGACCTTTGGGTACGAATGAAGGGGATATCTCCAGTCTGGCCACTGGAGGGTGGTTGTGGTTTAGTTGATCCCCTCCTGTGCAGGAGGACATCATCATCGTCATGACACTCGCCACCGTAAGAATGGTAGTACGCATCTTATATAACCATATGATATTATTGAGTTATTTGATAATGAACAGTTTGTCTAGATACCAGTATCCCGAGTAGGGATTACTTTGGGTGTAGGTTCTACTACATATCCTGATGTATGCGATTCCTGAACCCGATGGTATGGAAATATCGTGCTGCAGAGACTGCCAGTCGGTTCCGTCGGTGGTGTAGGGCCCCCAGTATGCGTTCCCTGTTTCCTGGAAGCTGGCATCGTAGTAACGCACGGCCAGACGACCCCTGAGGGTTGGATTGTCGTCTAGGTAATGGTACCCGGTGGGGTAGGTATCTCCCTCATGCACAGGGGCAAATGGTGAACATACCTCAGTGGCTCCATTGTTGTTGACAGGACGGGTCATGGCGCCGCCTTTGGGCATGTCCATGAATGTGGAATCGCTGGATGTGATATTGTCAGGATTGTTCTCGGTCCAGGCAAGGGGAAGGGTGGTGCCGTCCCATGACGTCAGGCTGCCATTGAATGGATTGCACGATGTTTCTGAGAAGCAGGCAGGGTCGAAGAGACAGCAGCCGTAGTCATGACAGTCCGTAAATCCGTCACCGTCGTCGTCATTGCCGTCGCTACAGTTGGTTTCTGCGATGGGGCAGCGTGGATCGCTGTCGCAGTCCTCATCGTCGCAGTCGACCCGTCCGTCACCGTCGTTGTCGGTGCCGTCGTTGCATATTTCTGAGTTGGTCTGACAAGCAGGGTCGTTACTGCAGTCGCCATCATTGCAGTCGGTCAGCCCGTCACCGTCGTTGTCGGTACCGTCGTTGCATATTTCTGAGTTGGTCTGACAAGCAGGGTCGTTGCTGCAGTCGCCGTCATTGCAGTCGGTCAGCCCGTCACCGTCGTTGTCGAACCCGTCGCCACAGGTGGACTCCGTGGCCTCACAGGTCTGGCCAGCGTTATTGGAGTGTCCCGTGCAGTCGGGATCAGCGCAATCAACCCGTCCGTCACCGTCGTTGTCGGTACCGTCGTCGCATATTTCTGAGTTGGTCTGACAAGCAGGGTCGTTACTGCAGTCGCCGTCGTCGCAGTCGGTCAGTCCGTCACCGTCGTTGTCGAACCCGTCGCCACAGGTAGACTCCGTGGCCTCACAGGTCTGGCCAGCGTTATTGGAGTGTCCCGTGCAGTCGGGGTCAGCGCAGTCGACCCGTCCGTCGCTGTCGTTGTCGGTGCCGTCGTTGCATATTTCTGAGTTGGTCTGACAAGCAGGGTCGTTACTGCAGTCGCCGTCGTCGCAGTCGGTCAGCCCGTCACCGTCGTTGTCGAACCCGTCGCCACACGTTGTTTCTGGAATCTCGCATTCCTGACCAAGGAAGTTCTTGTGTCCCGTGCAGTCGGGGTCAGCGCAGTCGGTCAGCCCGTCGTTGTCATCGTCGGTGAAGTTCTCGCACAGTTCCACGGCACCTCCGCATCCAGGGGCATCGCTGCAGTCGTCGTCGTCGCAGTCGGCCTTCCCGTCGCCGTCGTTGTCGAACCCGTCACCGCATGTGGACTCCGTGGCCTCACACTTCTGGTGGTTAGAACCGGCAAAGTGTCCCGTGCAGTCGCCGTCAGCACAGTCGGTCAGCCCGTCACCGTCGTTGTCGGTACCATCGCTACATATCTCGACACCTTGGCACACATCCTTGGAGGCACACTGATCATCATCGCAGTCAATCAGGAAATCGCCGTCGTTGTCGGTACCGTCGTCGCATATTTCAGAATTCGAACATGCACCCAGTGCAACGCAGTCGTCGTCGTCACAATCGGCCTTCCCGTCACCGTCGTTGTCGAACCCGTCGTCACAGGAATATTCCGATACCTGGCACACGTGCCCCTGGTCGTCTGCCACCTGTCCAGCGCAGTCCACATCAGCACAGTCTGCGAGGCCGTCACCATCATCGTCTTGCCCGTTGTCACACGTTTCCGTGACTTTTCCATCGTCACAGGCAGTGTACAGTGTGCCGACACCCAGCGCCATCAGCAGTACTATCAGGCTTCTCATCATGAGGTTTACGGTTTTATGCACCGTCATGGCGTACCTCCTATCTTATCCGCTTAATGATATGGTAGCCAAAGGGAGTGGTGATGACACCCACTTCTCCGGGTTTGAGTCTGGCCACGAGTCTGCGCACCAGAGGAATATCGATTTTGTTGTTGTCATGCTGGTGGGAACCGTTCGTTCCGTGTACATGGGGAACCATGAGCATGGCTTTGGGGATTTTTTCGGACAGTTTCATGTAGGTGTCCACGGATTCCCCGTTTTTTATGGAGTCGAAGATTTGTTTCGCCAGTCTGTAAGCCTTCTGCCGGGAACGTTTTGCCCCTGCTTTGGTCATGAATCCGTTGTAATTGATTCTCAGATCGCGCCATCCTATGATGATTTGCTTGTACAAGAACTGGCCCTTCTGTTCGGGACGTTTGAGTATGTCTTCGGACATGAGGACAGGCTTCGGGGTCCCCTGGCGCAGGCGGTATATGATGTGATAGCCCATGTCGGACTGGGCCACGGCCACCTCCGATGGAAGTAGGTGCAGAGCCATCTGTTTGGGCTGTGATGGGATGCCGTCGGGAGTAATGATCAAGGAGAGTGCCTCCGGCCCAGTGTCAGGATCGTCCGAGTATTTGCGCATGAGTGAATCGAAGGTGGATTTCCTGTCTTTGGCGGATTCAATCTGTGAGACGAGTTTTTTCACCAGCAAGGCGGCGTCCTTTTGGGTGCGGATGACCTCGTGGCCGAACCTGGGTGAGTACTTGCCGTAGGTAATGAGAATCTGTTTTACTTCCACAGGCGGAGTGACTGGTTTGCGTAGCAGGATATTCCTAGTGACAGGATCCCAAGACGGAACTTCGAGTTTGGCAGGTGGAGGCGCGGGTGCAGATGGAGAATTGGAGTCCTTCGTGCCGCATGCCACCATGAGCAGGACAGATAGCGAGGCGATTACCATTCTTCGCCAAGTACCCATGTTATGCCTCCTGTCACTCCGAAGCCCGACAGACTGCCGAAATCACTGCCAGAATCTTCTATGCTACCGTTCGGGTAGGCGATTCCGCCGCTGAAGAAGTCCATGAAGAATCGGGTTCTGCGGGAATAAAGGTATTCGAGCACCAGCCCAGCCCAGAGTCCAGTGTAAAAATCGGTGGTCGACAGCTCGCCCACCGAAAAACGCAGGTAGAACGAGGGAACGACCTTCATCCAATCCCATGTATAGGCCACAGTTGCAGCCAGGCCCACACCCGAGACTCCGCTGTTGTATAGGCCCTCTAAGGCCACGTCCCACCACAGGCTTGAATATGACTGGGTGAACCACGACATCCTGACCATGGCAGTGGGTGAATCTCTGTCGAAGAGCCAGCCAGCGGACATATGAAGCCCGTGCAGCGTTTCCTGGGCTGCTGCCGTCATGGGGAACATGAGAACCGTAGACAGGGCTAAAGACGCAATTACTCTGAACAATCAGAACCTCCCGTGAAGCGGAATTATATATTATTTCGAGTGAGTTGCACATAGTTAGTAAAAAGGCCCGGGGCTGTGAGAAAGAGGAGCCTCCAGAGGTTCAGTGAACCGGGCGGGTCAGGGCCAGGGCTGCCACCACGGCCGTGTCTGCCCTGAGTATGGTGGAACCCAGGGAATGTTCCGTAAAACCGGCCTCTGAGAGCAGGGCAGCTTCTGCATCGGTTATGCCACCCTCGGGACCCACCAGTACGCAGGAGCTTTCTTTACGCTCTATATAGTTGAAATTATTAGATTTTTCCCAAAACATGATTTTGATGTCCGCTTGCAGGGCATCAGAGTCGGGTTCCTCGAGGAATGCTTCGGTGGAGGCGTGTACGGTGATGACGGGCTCCCAAGAACGGCGGCTCTGGGCGCAGGCCTGTCTGGCTATCTTCAGCCACCTGCCCGTCCTCCCCCTGATGGCACGCAAGGGAACCACGCTACGTTCCATGGCCACGACGTGTATGCGTGTGACCCCCATCTCCGTGGCTTGACGTACGGCCCTATCCATGGTTTCGGATTTCAATGCCCCGAGCACCAGGGCGAAGTTGGGCATTTCGGGGTGAAGGACAGGCTCTTGCGTGAGGTGCACCACCACCTTCTTCCTGGAGCTCTCGGATACGGTGCACGAGGCAGTGTGACCCTGCCCGTCGAAGGCCTCGAAGGTGTCGCCGGGCTGCAGGCGGAGCACTGCCAGAAGGTGATGGGCCACTTCCTTCGGCATGATCATTTCCGGCTGCCACGGTGGCGGCAGGTATGCCCTATGCATCGGTGAGTTCCTCCATGGCCGGGCGCGGTTCGGGGGTTGTCTCGCCGTATGTTTCATCTTCTATGGTGAGCACCCGTCTGAACGCCGAATAGTGGGCTTCCAGGATCCATTTCCAGTCGAACTCCATCTCTGCCCTGTAAAGTCCGCCTCTGACCAGGGTTTCTCTCAGGTCTACGTCTTCGAGTAATTCGCCCATGGCCGCGAGGAGCGATTCCCGGTCATCCTCCCGGAACAGAAGGCCGTTTCTACCGTGGGCGATGACCGACGGAATGCCCCCGGATCGGGCTGCCACCACCGGGATGCCAGCAGCATTGGCCTCGCATAGCACCCTGCCCATGGTCTCGGCATCCACTAGTCCTGATACCGGATCCTTGTACTCACGGCTTGCGAGCACGAACAGATCCGAGGCCCAGTAAAAGGATCGCATGTGCTCGTACGGCACGGGCCCCGTGAATATGACCCGCTGATCCAGCCGGAGCTTCTTGCGCATGGCGAGTAGTTTCCTGCGCATCTTCCCGTCACCCACTATTACGAGGTACGTGTCGTCGGGCATGCTGAGCATGGATTCCATGAGAAGGTCCAGGCCCTTTTTCTCCACCAGACGGCAGGCGGTTAGAATGATGCGGCCCTGTGCCGGCAGTCCGAGGCGCTGACGGCAGTGCCTGACGTCCATATGCACCGGCGGACGGAACCATCTGGAGTCGACGCCGCCCACCACCACACTTATGCGTGACGGCCGTACCCCGAGATCGAGGAGCAGGCGGCGCGTGTAGTCACTGTTGGCCAAAATCAGACCGGTAAGGCGTGCAGCGGCATGGGCCAGTTCCATGCGTGTGTCCTTCAAAAGAAGTTCCAGGGCTTCGGGTTTTTCTAGTTTTCTGAATAATTTATATAACTTACGGTCTAACCATGGTGCGCCTGCAAGGGAGGAGGCCAGGCTGAAGGGATAGACTATCCAGGGTCGCTGCACGTCATTGCCCACGGACCGCGCCACCACCGGGATGCCGGTGATAGAATGCAGGGTGCCGTAGAAGATCGTGCTGGAGTATATGATGTCCGGTCTGAATGATGCCGCTGCACGTGACAGGACTTCCAGGTTGCGTACATATCCTATCCTGGACATGACCCTGTGAACCGGAAACGGGAGTGTGGAGTCGAAGGCCCGGGCCTGTTCTGGATGAAGATCCGAGCGGTACGTATACACTTCCATCTCGTGCCCCTGACTGTGAAGCGTCTTGGACAGAAGCAGGGCATGAGTCTGCATTCCTCCGATAGATGGTGGAAATTCAGTGAGGATGAGGAGGATTCTCATGAATCGCCCTCCACATATTCGAGGAGGCGGCACGACGAGCACCAGGAATGCCATCTACGGCTCTGGAACGACTCGCGAATGGTCTGCATCTCGTCGCGCCCTATCTTGAAGATGAAGTGTTTGTTTGACGGGAAATGGGGGCAGAACCTGTATTTGAGTTTTGGCGCCCGGCCACTGGTATACAGGGCAAACCGTAACTCCTTCGGTTCCTGACGGTACGGACACGCAGACGGACCGTCCCCCTCGTTCATCTGGGCTCTGAGAACCTCTTCGCCGGTAAGACGGGTGTCCAGACCCTCCATGTCCAAGCCATTTAAGGCTTGTATGATTTTGTGTCTCGTGTCCTCGATGAGGCTTCGGCCAATGCCTCCAGGGTGGTCGTTTACGAGTTTCAGGGAGAAATGAAAGGTGTCGTCAGGCTGCACTGTGTCTGTGAACCGTCTGATCTCGTCTGGTAGCGTGTCGTTATTTACGATGAACTTGAAGTGTTTGCGCCAAGGATGTCGGGATAGTTCCCGGATGTTGTCCACATACACGTCGAAAGGGAAACCCCGCGTCATGTAATCCCAGCGTCCTGGTTCAAAACCGGCCATGGTGTGGGTCAGTACCACCTTATCCCAGGGCATGTGCTCCAGGTCCAGTCTTTCACGCGTGGAAGCAGAGAACTGAAAGGACGTGAACAGATGAATCTTGGACACGTATGGAGCGAGTGTGGCCATGTAAGAGCCTATGCCCTCCATGAGAAGTGGCTCTCCGCCGGACACGTACAGTACCCGGGGTTTGAAATGGCGGACCGCGTCAGCATAGAAGGAGTGTATCTTCTCTGCTGCGCCATCTTCCTTCATCTTGAGGAATTTGGGATTGCGTTTCCATGTACCGCACCAGCGGCATCTTGCGCGGCACGGCTCTACTATCTGTATTCTGAGGCCTTCGAACATGGCTTTACTCGAGGTTACGGTGTATTCCGTGAATCATCGCCCCGTGAAGGGTGACATCTGTCATCTGTGTCCCGAACAGGCGACTATAAGGTCCAGGCTGTATCCTTTCAACCCCTCAAAATCGTAACCCCAGTACTGAAAGCCCCTGAAGGAGCGTATCTTCCTCACGGATGCGAAAATAGGGGCATTGTGAGGCAGGTGGGGCAGGAGGTGTGCCGCGCCGAACACGAATCCTGGCCCCAGGGATGTGCCGGGAGGCAGGTGGTGTTTGAGATCTACATATATGTTGATGAGAGTCACCACGTCGGAGAACAGACCATGGCCAAGGTAGAAGGGAGGTCTTACGGTGTGTCTCAGAAGTCCGTAGGTCATTTTGGGCACTGTGAGGCTTACCACTTCCACGGGGAAGGTGCTTTTCAGGGCAGACACGGGTTCGGCGAAGAAATATCCGTGTACCCTGTGAAAGACGTGGGGTACAGCATGGAATGTCGCCATGAGACCCGCGTGGGTGTAACCCGTGAACGAGGCCATGAGATACTCGGAATTCTTGAAGTAGAGACCCACTGATAGTAGAGAATCGTTCTCAAGAGAACGAATAGTCTCTGATGCCCGGCGTGCCTGGGCCATGAGGAAGGGCTTCAGGATTGCCATCTGGCTGCGGTTGGCAAGGTATGCCAAAACCGCCGGACTGGAGGCGACATCACGGCAGATTGGTGCCCGTCCCCTTGATGCGATGCATTTTATGACCGCACTCCTGTGGATCAGTCGCCGGCATGTTTGGGCGTCGTATTCGCTAGGGGAGGCTCCGGCGTCGCATTTTTCGAGCTGTATACGGTGTTTTTCGACCCAGCCCAAAAATGCCGTGGGGGACAGGGGCTGTGCCTGCCCGGGCACCTGGGTACGAAGTGAGTACCATAGCCGGGTCCAGCGCAGTGATGGCACGATGGTACCCTTCTTTCGGGCCCAGGATTGCAGAGTGTCGAGGAAATATTCGAGTTCACGACCTTTTAGGGCTTCGGGATTCAGGTCTCTCGTCAGTTTGTCCAGTCTGCGGGGAATACAGGCAGATGCCGTCCCGGTCTGACCCGGTGTACATGACCGCAGACCCAGTGTTCGGGCCTGGGCAAGAAGGCGCTGGAGTACTGCCAGTCGGTATCGTGTGCCATTGTAGCGGGTGAAAGGAGGGGGCAAGGCGCCCCGGGCGCATGCAAGATCCCAGGTGCTCACCACTGGCCATACATACAGGTAGCGGGCCCTGCCATGTGCCACGGCTTCTAGATGGGCCTCCCAGCTAGGTCCGAGTAGTCCCACCCTACCGGCAGTACCGGGCCCCCAGGCCAGATCGATTAGGGAGGCGCGTCCTCGTGAACACAGGAACAACTCCTTTGGCCACAGCTCGTCGTCATTGTACAAGAAGGCATTCATGAACGTGGCATCACGGGTGAATCTTTCGAACAGAGGACGCCAGTCGGGCCAGGGGAACGGACGCACTCCGGAAGGACAGTTATTTGTATAACTATTTGATTTTATTGAGTTTTTATACGAAATTGCACTGCAGGAAACAGCAAATGCGGCAACTACTGCCACTATGATCTGTAGTAGGGTGGAAGTTGCGGCAGGTTTCACGGTTCGGAAGCAAAGGAGCGGTAACCCAGGTATATGAGCCCGATGATATTGAAAACCATGCGTCTGAGGCGGCGTATGAATTCCTGTGAGAAGCCCACCACGGGATTGAGTCCCATTATATGAAACAGACCCATGGAACCGGCTTCGGTCACTCCCAGTTGGGTGGGGAAGAATGAGACCACAGTGGTGAGCAGGGTGGAACCCGAGAAGAGGAATACCGCGAACCCGAAGGATGTGTCCATGCCAAGGCGGTTTACCACGAAGTAGATCTCGTAGACCACGCCAAGGCGAGCCACCAGAAGAAGCACGACGGCAGTTACGAAGCGGGTGCGGTAACGGCCCGCGAACTCACGGAAGGCATCGTCCACCTGGCGGGCGAAGGCGATGAGGCCAGATGGATCGCGCTTGCGCAGGATTGGAAGGCGGTGAACCAGTCTGGCGGCACCCTCTGCTC
>JALWFW010000334.1:0-1541 GCA_027013865.1 Polyangiaceae bacterium
GATTGACATGAGGTCCTGCTTGTCCTATATCTCCCCCCGACGCAGAGGATGCCGTCTGGCAGTACGGGTGTTTCAGTAAATCTATCCCCGGAAATGACAGCTGGCATTTTTCTTTGTGATATCAATAACTTGGCATTCCCGGAGTGGAACCCTCCTTTTCGGGAGGCAGGACAGGAGAGGTGAGAGATAAAATGACCGAGACGCCAATCGTCAATCCCCCTGAGGCCCTTGAGGCCAGATCACTCGAGGTGAAGGTAGACGAGCGTGGTCTGGAGCGCGCCGTCAGAAAACTTCGCAGGCTCATCGCCAGTGAGGGCGTGCTTCGCGAGATGAAGAGACGCCGTTTCTATGAGAAGCCCAGTGAGAGACGCAAGCGTAAGGAGCGTGAAGCTGCCCGCCGCCGTAAACGCCGCATGAAGAGGGCGATGTACGACAACGACTGATATCCGTCATACTCACGGATACCGTCTCGTAAAACAAAGGGGATGTGACCCTCCATGAACGGGGCATCCTGGAAATCATACGTAACCATGGGGGATCCACGTGGGGTGGGTCCTGATATAATCCTTCAAACCAGAGACAAGGCAGGGGATGCATTCGGTCCGGTAATTTTTGGTTCCAGGAAAGTGTTCGCCGAAAGAGCGTATAGACTCGGTCTGTCTGCTGTCATGGATAGCCTCGAGATCGAGGAACCCCCGGGCATGCCGCCGAATCCAGAGGACGATCCTGGCCGGGCCGCCTTGAGCTGTCTCGAGGCTGCCACGGATGCACTACAGCGGGATCCTTCCGGTGTTCTCGTCACAGGCCCCATCAGCAAGGAGGCCATGCGTAGGGCAGGATTCGCCTTCCCGGGTCACACTGAATATCTTGCCCACCGAGCCGGTGTCCGGCGAGTGCACATGATGATGGCCGGACCGCGTCTGAAGGTGGTCCTGGTAACCATCCACGAGCCACTGGCCAATGTGCCGTCCCTTGTTACATATGATAAAGTCCTTGATACTCTAAGGGTTTGTGCGCAAGTCATGCGCCAGGACTTTGGTGTTAATCACCCTAAGGTGGCTGTGGCAGGGCTCAATCCCCATGCTGGAGAAGATGGTCTTTTCGGCACGGAGGAACAAAAAATCATCGAACCTGCCGTGAGAAAGGCAGCTCAGACGTGGACCTGGGCCGAGTTCATCGGTCCGCGACCGCCTGATACGGTCTTTTTCGAGGCTCTTGAGCAGGGATACGACGTGATTGCCGCGATGTATCACGATCAGGGGCTGGCTCCCGTGAAAGTCCTGTCTTTCCACGAGACGGTGAACGTGACCTTAGGGCTGCCATATATCAGGACATCCCCTGATCACGGTACGGCCTTTGCCATTGCCGGTACTGGCCGTGCACGTCCAAACTCCTTCATGGCCGCATGGAACCTGGCGCAGCGCATGGCCCTCGGCCGTTTCGGCTCTTGACTCTCACGGCCCGTCACGACTCATACTTTCCTTGAATCCAGGCAGTTTAAGGTGTAGATCCAGGCGAAGCGGAAAACACCGGCCGGTTCG
>JALWFW010000334.1:1551-6695 GCA_027013865.1 Polyangiaceae bacterium
CTGCAGGAGTACACGAGATGCCCAGGAAGTTATCCCAGCGCGCCCATGAAATTCCTCCGTCACCAATACGCAAGCTTCTTCCCTTTGATCTCCAAGCCAGGGAGCGGGGAATAAACGTCTACCATCTGAACATCGGACAGCCCGACATACCAACACCCCAGGAATTCGTCGATGCTCTGAGGGGCAAGCTGCCGCCGGTTCTCGGTTACGGTCCTAGTCAGGGGCTTCAGGAATACCGCGAAGCCTTGTCCGAATATTATGGCCGTTACGACATACCCTTTGGGCCTGACGAGATAATAGCCACCCACGGTGGTAGTGAGGCCATTTATTTTGCGTTCATGGCCATAGCCGATCCCGGAGACGAGATAATCGTCTTCGAGCCGTTTTATACCAACTACATCGGTTTTTCCATATATGCTGGGATAAAGCTGGTTCCTTACGCCACTAAAGCCGAGACCGGATTTCACCTTCCGCCCCGCGAGGAGATAGAGGCGCTGGTGACGGACAGGACTCGGGGCATTCTCATATGTTCCCCAAACAATCCCACGGGGGCCGTACTCACACGCAAGGAGCTCGAAATGGTGGCCGACATCGCCATCGAGCACGATCTGTACGTAGTCTCCGACGAGGTTTACCGCGAATTCGCCTATGACGGCGAGGTCCCTACCTCCATCATGGCGATAGAACGCGTCCGGGACAGGGCTATCGTGGTCGACTCCATATCCAAACGCTACTCGGCCTGTGGAGCACGCATCGGTTCTTTTGCTACCAAGAACAGAGAAATCTATGATGCCGTGCTCAGGTTTGCTCAGGCAAGACTGTGTCCGTCTACTGCAGAGCAGCTGGGGGCAGTGGCAGCCTATCACCTTCCCAATTCCTACTTCGAGGAGATGCAGGCCGAATACCAGGCCCGCAGGGATGCCATTTATGAGGGGCTCATGGAGATTCCCGGTGTGGTTTGTCAAAGACCCAAGGGAGCCTTCTACATAATGGCCAAGCTTCCTATAGACGATGGAGACCGGTTCGCAAAATGGTTGCTCACTGATTTTGACCACGAGGGAGAAACCGTCATGGTCGCCCCTGGTGCCGGATTCTATGCCACCCCCGGCATGGGACGTGACGAGATTCGCCTGGCCTATGTGCTAGAGAGCTCGAAGTGCCGCAGGGCCATGGAAGTCCTCGGTCACGCGGTCCATCGTTACAGAAAAGACGTCATGGGGGCATAACTAGTTGAAACCAAAGAAGTTTTGGAGGTTGAAATGACTGCCATGGGACCCAAGGGAGCCAGGCTCCTGGAGATTCTCACAGAGCTGTCGTATGAACGCAGGAAAGTCGTACTGGCGTCTGGCCGGGAGAGCGACTTTTACATCGATGCCCGCAAAACCGTGCTTTCAGCAGAGGGACAGTATCTGACAGGTAGTGTCATGTATCAGATAGTAAGGTCCCTGTTCCCTGAGGCCGAGGCTGTGGGTGGCGTGGTCTTGGGTGCGGCACCCCTGGCGAGTGCGGTTTCCTTTGCCAGCTGGCTGGCCCAGGACCCCATTCCGGCATTCTACCTGCGAAAGGAACCAAAGGCCCACGGCCTTGGACGCGTTCTGGAAGGACCGGTTCAGCCCGGCATGAAAGTGGTCATCCTCGAAGACGTGGTTACCACAGGCGGTTCCACCCTAAAGGCCCTTGACATGGCTGCACAGGAGGGTCTCGTGGTCCTTGGCGTGGTGTCACTGGTCGACCGTCAAGAAGGAGGTGGGCAGGCCATAGGCGCAAGGACTCGTTTCGCCTCTGTTTTCACGAAGGAACAGATTATATCTCAGGCAGAAGAACGATGAACCGTACAGCATTTCTTATCCTGCCTCTAGTGGCTCTCGTATCGTGTGCCAGAGAACCTGCACGGGTCGATCTCAGCATACGTCAGACAAAGATATCTCCCGGTCAGTACTTCAGGGTTCTCAAAAGGTGGACGAGGGCTCACAAGGTAATCCGTAAGTTCGATACCACCCTGGATGTGCATGCCGTTCTGATGTCCTGGGAATTCAGGTGGGCCTATACCGTCCGTTTTGCACATCTTTACGATCTGACCGAGGTCAAGAAACAGCAGTTTTGGGCCACTCAGCGTTCACTTTTGGACAAATACGTAGAATTCGTGGTGTCGGCCTCCTGTGCCGAATACGAGTGGAACGATCTGGACAAGGGGAATCTGCGTCTGGGTGATAGCGCTCCTGGAGAGGAGCAAAAGGGCTCCATATGGCGGGTCACGCTGCAGGTGGACGACCGGCCACCCCTACCGCCGGTGGAGATAAGGGCCATTGAGCCCATCACCGAGCTTCACAGGAGTTTCTTCCCATTCATCGGCCATTTCCACAGGCTGTACAGAATACGGTTCCCTGCGAAGAATCCTGATGGGACCCGTGTTTTGAACGATGATACCCAGGTGGTGAAACTGATTTTTGCGGGTCCTCTTGGCCGAGCCCGGCTAGAGTGGAAGACCACGAAGGCACCACTGGAGGAGTAATATGCAAAAAATATTAATGATATCAATCGGTTATATGCTTTTTCTCTTTAATGCAGGGTGTGTTGGGGGTATATACAGCGAGAAGGGAGAACAGGCAAACCGCACCTTCATGCTCACCAGTGAGGGGCCGGTGAAGGTATCGGTGCAGACCGTGGGGCGTGTTCGTCTCATGGGCTCCATTCCCGGTAAGGTGGTGTGGAAGTACCGTTCCACTGCGTGGGCAGGGTCCCGGGAGCGGGCCGTGAAGATGGCCAACAGCCTCATAGGATTCGACCTTAGGACGGAGCCAAAGGACAACTCGTTCACTGGCAAGGCCACATTTCCGGTCATGGGTGTGGGAGAGCGCGGATACATGGACGTCGACGTAATGTTGCCGCTGGAACGCGAGGTCGCCGCCAGTGTGGGGATATCCCAGGGCCCTTTGGAGGTCCTCAAGATGAAGGGTTCCCTTTCGGTGCGTTACGGAACCCCGGGCCGACTGGATGTCCATCTGTTCGATGGCATTCTGGACGTGAGCATGCCCGGTGGAACAGCCGACATATCCGGCAGGATCATGAAAGGAAGCGTAAAGATGGGCAATGGGGAGGTGAATATCCGTCAAGAGGGTATCTCCCAGGATGGCGACGTCACCGTATCCGTTGATGAGGGCACGGTTCATATCACCGTGAGAGAAGACTACGCAGGTCCCATAAGAATAGATGCCCCTGCCATGAAGAACAGGTCGCGCATCAAATTCGAGGGCTCCGGAGGGTCCTGGAAGACCTCCGGACGCAAAGGCCCCGGCATATCGGTTTCGGTGAAGCGCGGCACCGTAGTCGTGGAACCTACACTCATAAAAGGATTCGGGAGGAAGAGCAGGTGAGCGGCAAGATTCCTGTTGGTGTACTGGGTGCGACTGGATTCGTGGGCCAGCATTTCCTGGCACTTCTGGCTAATCATCCCTGGTTCGAGGTGAAGGCCCTGTTTGCCTCGCAGGACTATGATTCATATCCTGCCCAGTGGAGGGCCACCCTGCCGCCTCCGGCGTGGCTGGACACGGTTCCGGTGCGCCGTCTGTCCGCAGAGTCGGTTCTGGACTCCGGGGTGAGGCTGGTGTTCTCGGGAGTGCCGGCCGATGTGGCGCGTCAGGTGGAACGGTCCATCGTGGCCGCCGGTGTTCCGGTGTTTTCCAATGCATCGGCTTTCCGCATGGCCGATGACGTTCCCATTTTGATTCCCGAGATAAACAGTGACCACTTGGCCGTGACTGGACGGCCGCTCCATGTAACCAATTCCAACTGCGCCATATCAGGACTGGCCATCACCCTTGCAGCCCTGCGTCCGTTAGGGCTCAAACGGGTGCGGGTGGCCACGTATCAGGCCCTGTCCGGGGCGGGTTATCCGGGGGTCCCCTCCTACGATGCACTGGGCAATCTGATTCCCCATATCCCGTCCGAGGAGGACAAGATAGCCGCAGAGGGGCGCAGGATTCTCGGTACCGTAGAAGACGGCTCCATAGTCCCCGTGGACCTGGACATCGAGGCTCAGGTGGTCCGGGTTCCCGTACACGTGGGGCACTTCGAGGTATCGTTCGTAGACGTAGCCCGTGAGACATCGGTTGAAGAGGTGGCGGAGCTCTTCAGGGCCTTTTGTGGTCCCGAGGACGTCATGTCCCTGCCCATGACTCCCGAAGAGGTAATTCACGTGTTCGACGGCACTGGCAGACCACAGCCCAGGACGGACGTGATGCTGGGGGGAGGCATGACCGTGAGCGTGGGACATATCAAGGTGAAGGGAACTTCCATAAGTTACAAACTGCTGGTGAACAACCTGGTGCGTGGTGCAGCCGGCGGTTCGGTGCAGAACGCCGAACTGGCCCATGTTCGTGGACTTTTGGGGTGAGAAGGTGACGGAAGGCAGCTCCTCAGAGCATCTGGTGGTGATGAAGTTTGGAGGTTCCTCCGTTGCCGATGAGCAGCGCATCCGGAAGGTGGCCTCCATCGTGGCGTCGCGTCGCCGGGAGGGTTACGGTGTCGTTGTAGTGGTCTCGGCCATGGGGGACACTACAACACGGCTCATAAATCAGGCTCGCTCCATGTCCAGCGCCCCTCCCCGCAGGGAACTCGACATGCTGGTTTCAGCCGGAGAACGCATCTCCATGGCGCTTTTGTCCATGGCCCTTCACGACATGGGAATCCCGGCGGTGTCCCTGACGGGTTCCCAGTGCGGCATAATCACCAGTGACCGTCATTTCGACGCCCGAATCATCGAGGTTAGGCCGGTACGTGTCCAGGACGAGTTGGACCGGGGCAACGTGGTCATCGTGGCAGGGTATCAGGGCATGTCCTACCGGCGCGAGATAACCACCTTGGGGCGTGGGGGATCTGATTTGACAGCCGTTGCTCTAACTGCAGCCCTGGGGGCCGAGATGTGCGAGATCTACTCTGACGTGGACGGCGTTTATTCTGCTGATCCCCGTGTGGTAGACGGCTCTAGGCACCTGCCCTTTATCTCATATGATGAGATGCTGGAGATGTCCTTCCGCGGTGCCAGGGTGCTGCACGACAGGGCCGTGGAATATGCCATGCAGACGGGTATAGCCCTTTATGCCAGGGCAGTGGATGGCGGAGCGGTCACTGTGGTACGTCTCGAT
>JALWFW010000335.1 GCA_027013865.1 Polyangiaceae bacterium
CCTCAGGGTGCTGCCTGCCCCGGGTATCCGAAGATCTCGCAGCCAATGGATGAAGACGTTCATCTTCGAGCTGCTCCTGTATTTTGCGCAGAGTACTCATGAAAACACCTCTGGATCCCGCCTGACATCCAATTTCAGGAATCGTGCTCCGCTTCATAATCCCAAACGGATCCAACCACCTCGAAACTGATGTGCCCCTGGCTCACGTCCACTGACGCCACCAGAACACGGAACCTCGTGCCAGGAAGCAGATAACGACCGCTCTTGACGGCCCTCACCACTCCGAGATCGGGATCCCATATGAAGTGGTCCTCCTCGAGCCAGTCGAGACGGATGAGTCCGTCGACGAACGGATCGTCAATGGTGCAAAATATGCCAAAGGGCGCCAGGGACGTGACCGTTGCATCGAATTCCTCCCCAATGAACGGCCGCATGTACCAAGCACGGTACATATCCACTATCTGACGCTCCACTGTGACGGCCTTACGCTCCATGGTGGAGGCCTGCTGGGAGGCATCCTTCACGAACACGGGATCCAGCTCCTCGGGCTCGTCAGATGAACCCCACTTCTCTCCGTTCTCGAACCAGTGACGTTTGAGGGCCCGGTGGACCATGAGATCCGCATAACGGCGTATGGGAGACGTAAAATGGACGTACGTGTCGAATGCAAGGGCATAGTGACCTACGTTCTCCACGGAATACGCTGCCTGCTTGAGGGATCTGAGAAGCAGATAGGACAGACCGTAAGCCCCCCTGTGCCCCTTTATGCGTTCCATGGCGCGGGCTATGGCATCACGGCGCAGGAGTTCCTCTTCGGTAATGTCGATGCCTGAAAGGCTTGCAATCTTGCGGAACTGCTCGAGTTTTTCCACATCAGGCTGATCGTGGACACGCCAGGGCACTACAAGACCGTGCTTCTGGGCGAAATCCCCGACAGCCACGTTGGCCGCCAGCATGGATTCCTCTATCAGAGAGTAAGCGAGCCGGGTCCACTCGTCAGGAGAGGACTTCTTGACCTCTCTAACCAGGAGCGGATCGTCGTGATCCACCACCACCTTGGCCTCAGGCAGCACGAGATCCAGGGCTCCGGCATCCAACCTGCGCTGTTTGAGTATTCTCGTGAACTCGTGAAGCAGAAGAATCTGTTCCCTGAAGGGCTCGACTTCGCTCAGTTTTGGCGGGATCTCACCTTTAAGTACTGCGGCTACATGGTCGTATGCGAGGCGGGCACGGGATTTTATCACCCCCGGCCGAATCTCGTAGGAAATCCGGCGCCCAGAAGAATCGAAATCCATGCGTGTGACCATGGCCAGACGCAGGACCTGGGGTTTGAGCGAACAGATCCCCGATGACAGGCGCTGTGGAAGCATGGGTATGGCCTTGTGGGGCAGATAAATGGAATTGCCCCTGTAAAATGCCGTCTCGTCTATGGGGTCCCCCAAATGAACGTAGTGGCTCACATCGGCTATGGCCACCCACAGTCTGTATCCTTCCGGGGTACGTTCCACATGGACGGCATCGTCAAAGTCCCGAGCATCCACTGGATCCACTGTGTAGAAGGGTACGTGGATAAAGTCCTCGCGGTTCTCCAGTTCCCATTCCTGAACAGTATCCGGGATGAGTTCCGCAAATTTCAGGACTTCTTCCCTGAATTCCTCCTCCACCTCCTCCATGAACATGACCTTTTGTATCTCCGTGGTGGGAAGTCCCGGCTTGCCAATGACGGTCTCCACCTTCACCACTGGATAGTGATACTGCTCAGAGGGGTAGTTGACGATGGTTGCCAACACGGTATTTCCAGAAGCATTCTTGGGAATAGTGCCGCCGGAGATGATGGCCTGGGGGCCGACCCTTGGATCATCGGGGATGAACTTCCACTTTTTACCGGAACGTTTCACTACACCCGTGAGTTTTTTGCGTCCTCGTTCCACCACACGCTCCACGCGTCCCTCAGGACCGCGGTGACCGTCCCATACCGTGATCAGTACGGTGTCGCCATCCATGGCATATCCCGTGTTCCCCCTGGGGATGAAGACATTGATGTCTCCGTCTTCGCGTAGGACAAAAGCATTGCCTGCGGGTGTAAAACGAATCTCCCCCCTGATGTAGGGTTCCAGACCGTCCAGCTTCTCACTGGCCTTGGGTGCCTCGGCTATGGCTTTATATCTACCACCCCTTGTACGCTCCACCATGTTCTCTTCCATGAGCGCTTCCAATATTCCCTTGAGTATTGGACGCAGTCTACGAGGAATTCCAAGAGCTCTCTCCATGGATGCGAGCCTCAGACCATCTTCATGCCTCGTAAGAAGAGAGATCACGTCCTGTGGCCGGATGAAATGCTGGTGATGTTCTTTGTCCCTGGGGCCTTTGCCTTTATTGTGCCTACTCATACTATCTCCTGATTTTCTTAATTATTTCAACAAGCTATATTAATCTGCGGCTGTTACGCGGAGCACTTCCTCGATGGTGGTAACTCCTTCCTTGACTTTGTTTATGCCGCTCATACGGAGGGTCTTCATTCCCAGTTTTATGGCAGCAGCCTTGAGCTCGGCTGCTGATGCACCCTCTATGATGAGGTCCTTGAGGTCGTCATAGAGCCACATAACCTCGTAAAGGGCCACTCGTCCCTTGTAGCCTGTATTGTTGCATGCCGGACATCCAGCGCCCTTGTGAACCGTGGGGAAATTTTCGATCTCGTCTTCCGGAACACCGAGTTCCTTCAGTGTCTCAGGGGGAACCTCCACCGGAACCTTGCATTTGGAACATATACGCCTTGCCAGCCTCTGGGCCAGGATCAGGTTTACGGATGCTGTCACCAGGAACGGTTCGACACCCATGTTGAGTAGCCTGTTGACCGTAGACGGTGCATCGTTGGTATGAAGTGTGGAGAGTACCAAGTGACCGGTGAGAGCGGCCTTCACCGCAATCTCGGCTGTCTCGTAGTCTCGAATCTCACCGACCATGATGATATCAGGGTCCTGACGCAGGAAAGAGCGCAAGGCCGCAGCGAAATCCAGACCAATGTCCTCGTGAATCTGTACCTGATTGATTCCCGGAAGGTTGAACTCCACCGGATCCTCGGCAGTGGATATGTTCACGTCTTCACGGTTGAGTTCACTCAGAGCAGAGTATAGGGTGGTGGTCTTACCAGAACCGGTGGGTCCTGTGACGAGAATCATTCCGTAGGGCTGGTGGATGGCTGTCTGGAACAGTTCCAACTGATCGACCTCGAAGCCCAGCTTGGTCATGTCGAGCTGGAGGTTGGACTTGTCCAAAAGACGCAAGACCACCTTCTCGCCGAACAGGGTTGGAAGCACACTCACACGGAAGTCCATCTCCCTGCCCTTACCGATTTTGAGTTTGATGCGGCCATCCTGGGGCAAACGGCGTTCTGCTATGTCCAGACTGGACATGATTTTGAGACGCGAAGTGATAGCGTTCTTCAGTCGTATGGGAGGTCTGAGCTCCTCGTGAAGGACACCATCGATACGGAACCTCACCCTGAAGAATTTTTCATAGGGCTCTATATGAATGTCCGAAGCGCCCTTTTTTATTGCGTTCAGGAGGATGTAGTTCACAAGACGGATTACCGGTGCCTCTTCAGAAGCTTTCTCCAGATCGAGGACGTTTACGGTTTCCTCGCCGCCTCCGTCGAACTCCACCTCTTCTTCAATGTCCATGAGCATGTCATCGAGCATGGATGTGGCATCCTGCTCGTAATATCGGGTGATGGCCTCCTCGATGGCAGACTCGGAAGCGACCATGACCTCCACATTATATCCTGTGGCAAACTTGAGATCATCGATGGCGGAGATATTGGAAGGATCAGCCATGGCCACTATAAGTGTGGAGCCTGCCCGGTTGACTGGAATGAGCTTGTACCTCTTTACGATTTTCTCCGGAACTATCTGAATGACCTCTGGATCGATATCCACCTGACGCAGATCGATGGGCTGTACACCATAATGGCGTGCCAGAAAGTTTATTAGGTTGTTCTCATCCAGATAACCGAGTTTGGCCAAGGTATAGCCCAGGGATTTACCAGTCCTCTTGTGCTCATCCATGGCCTGGTTGAGCTGCTCCTTCGTTATGAGATTGCCTCTGAGGAGTATGTCTCCAAGTCTGCTCATGGGATCGTCCTCCCTTGCCTTCTGTATGCTTTATTACGGTAAAGAGTAGTTAATCTGAATGGAACCAAGACAGTAGACAGACAGGACTCAATCACTGGGCTACCTGAGCAGGATCAATGCAGCTACCATTGTTGTCCATGCTGCCCTGAATGAAGTAGTACTGAAGAGCATAGGCATTCATGTCGCCTGTTTCCGGATCCTTGTCCCGGCCATGCACCCACAGATAGTACCACCCCGGAGCCTGAGCCTGGAAACGCAAATCCTCATTGTCTGTGGTGGTGGAGGATATCACGTCACCCTGAGGATTATCATACTTTATCGAGCCATCGGGCTGAGTTATGGGCATGAGTATCTCCATGTCCAGATCCCGGCCCATCTGATTATTCGTGTTGTAGAGCATGTCTATGACGATGATGTCGCAGGGGCCCATCCAAAAGCCGTAAAAGTCGTAATCTCCGGCAGGACATATGGCCAGACCAGTAAGATTCTGGGAATACTGCTTCACCTCGTCGGCGTTGTTCTCATCCACATAGCGGTGAGGACAGGTCTGGCTGTAATCGATGTCGCCACACGGGAGCAGTACGGCCTGTGTAGGAAGGTTGTTGGGCTCCAGATTGACGTCGGACTTCCCTCCCACGCCTATGGCAAAATAATTATCCTGCCAGCATTCCGGTGGCTGTTCCAGGCAATGCCCACCATAGCATGAGTAACCATCGGGACATTCGCCGGCACCCGGTTTTCCCCCACATACAAACGGAAATTCATTGAGTTGAGGATTGTAGCATCCTGTGAACATCAGGGAAGCTGCTGCAACAGTCAGAAGAACAGATATATATCGTTTCATCAGTATCCTCCACAAGTTCAAAAGCCCAGGGTAGCGCCTAGGCCATACATTCCATCACCGAATAGCGGATAAACGGCCAGAGCGGAAGAAGAGTCTTCGTCCTTCTTTGCTTTCGGAGCTGCCGAAGGCCTGCGGAAAAGGCTGTAACGCTGGGGTAGATAGCCCAGATAATCAGACCACAGATAGCCTGCGGCACCAGCAGCGAGGACCCCCATCACACCGGTGATGATTGCTGTATTCTCGTAGGCTATACCAGCCGTTTCGATATCAGCCGTACTTCCGGAGAAGGCCCTGCGTCCAGAACCATTACCCGACTGCTGGGCATCCGCCAGTTCCACGGCCTTGACCATGGCGAGATACCCCATGACTCCCGAAGTAAGGAATAGAACACCGCTGGCTGCAGTGGCTCCCACGGCGAAGTAGAATACCGGAGGTCTGCGATTCATGTCTTCCTTACCGGATTTGGCACGGGCTCCAGCCACCGTGGACCCCATCTCTTCCGGTGCCTCTCCACGGGCTTCATCACAGGACAGTTTACCGCCGGGCTGAAGCGGATTGTCCTCATTAATGTCGATAATGAACGGGCTGGAAGCCTCTCCGGAATGAGCCACGGGCCTGCCGTTTACGCCTATGGCCTGAATGTAGTAGTGAAGAACTCCCTTTTTCATGACCTCACACGGCAAAACCACGTAATAGACGTCATTGGAGTCTACGCGCATCTTCACCTTGGTGTACTGGGCATCACCGGGAAGTCTGTAATAGAAGTACAGCCATGCACGCTTGATGTCCTCCGGAAGCTCTGCCTCGATACGTGCCGGCCTACCGGGCTGGGCCTCTTCCAGAGGAGTATGGATGAGTTCGCCAGGCTTGAGCTTGCGCACCTTTTTATGTTTTTTCTCTTTTTCTTCTACCTTCTTTTCGGTCTTCGCGGGTTTTGACACAGGAGCAGCAGCAGGAGCCGGCCGAGAGGGCTCGGATATGAGCTCCTGATTGCTCAGGGTCTTAATCATTTTTTCAGCTTGGGGCCTTCTGGGATCATTGGGAAGAGAATTATCCAGGAAGATACGGTAGTATCTCACAGCCTCCTCTGCAAGCTCGGCCTCTTTGTAGGTTTCTGCGATGTAAAACAGGATTATGGGATTCGGATACAGTTTATAGGCCATCTTTAGCTTTTTGACGGCCTTGAGATACTCGCCTGCCTGGTAAAGCTGGTATCCCTCATTGAAGTATTGTTTCGCCTCTTCCTTTGGATTTCGGGCTGCCCCGGCCTTCTGTTGTGCACTAGCAACAGGCACTTCAGTGGTTGTCACTGCCATTACAGCGAATAATATCAAAAAGACGTTCAGTACCTTCATCGCATGCTCCTTAACTCAGTCATGATTATCTGCACTGTAATACCAGAATCATCAGAAGGGGGCTGCCCAGCCGCCACCTGACTTCTTCTTGCTTTTCTTCTTGCTTTTGGAACGCACCTTTTTGACGGTACGCTTCTTTGGACGGGCCACCTTTTTCTTGGTTGCTGTCTTGTGTTTGGGTTTTGCAGCAGACACGGACTTGACAGGAGCCTTTTTCTGAGGGGCTGGGGCCGCCTGCTGCTGGACTGCCTGAGCCGCTGGAGCCATCGCAGGGGCTGGGGCCGCCTGCTGCTGGACTGCCTGAGCCGCCGGAGCCATCACAGGTGTCGGAGCCATCACAGGTGTCGGAGCCATCA
>JALWFW010000336.1 GCA_027013865.1 Polyangiaceae bacterium
ATCTTCACCCTGGTGTTGAACTTGATATAGGGTGCGATCCCCGGGAACCCGTGATCCTGGGGCGAGGAACAATCCTTGTCTTTTTCGATGCTCTTGCTCGGATCGTTTTCGAAGGGCGGCCAGTTGATCACTCCGCTCGTACCCTTGGGGGCGGCGGTACCACTTACGAGTTTGTATCCGTAGTGATGCTGATCTTCGTCCTCTGGTGCGGCCGTTATGGCATCACCCAGGGTTTTCATGGTGTTTCCTGTGAAGATGACTCCTGATATGCCGATGGTGGCGAATGCCCAGCCTTCGCTCACGTAGTCGTCGGAAGCTATGGAGTCTCCCATGATGTAGTTGTACGGTTCCTTACGCAGTCTGTCTATGCGCGGCTTGGGAGAGTCACCGGGGGGAATGAGTTTGGTGGTACCGAGCTTCTTACCGTGTATGTTCACGATACCGGTAATGAAGTTCAAAGAGTCTTCACGGTTGTAGATGGCCTTGTGACTGCGGGATGCATTGGCCAGTTCTGTCATGATGCGTACGGCGTCTTCATTCTCGCCGGTTTCGCGATCCTTGAAACGGTTGTAGTCTCTTATGCCGAACAGGATTAGGTCTGCTATGCCTGGATTCAGACCGGATCCGGGATCGAAGGTCTGACGGAACTCCATGGAATTGAGAACAGCCGGTATCCAGCGGTTCACTATGGGACTGTCATCCAAGGTGAAGCCGTTTTTAGGATACATTCGTGTTATGATGTCCTCCATACCGTTGATTATGTAAGAGTTGACCTCGGTTAGCCTTGCGACCTGCATGTGCCATACTATGTAACGGTTCATGAGTCCCATCGCTTCTATGTACTGCGTGGCCGCGAAATGAACGATCTTGTAGATGACGTCAGCAATTTTTGCGATGACGTAGAGCACGGACGCAGCTCCCTGAAGCCATGGATATGCCGCACAGTATGGACAGCACACACATATCGGTCCACAGGGCAGGTGCGAACAGCCCCATTCGGTGACGTCGGCGAGGTCTGCCACCAGATCCTTGACCGTTCCCAGTATTGCCAGGCTGTATCCTGCATAGGTGAGGTAGGCCGACACTGCCATGGCCGAGTTGTAGTGAACTATCTGTGTGCGGTTGGCCAGGGCCACGAAGTTGAGGGCACGGGCTTCTACGGCGGCCAGTGAATAAGCTGCGGAGTCAGCTGCATTCTGAAGTCTGATCTTCTCGTAGATGGCCTGTCCCAGGTTGAGGGTCGCAATGACTCCCAGAGCCATGACGAACAGAGTGATGGCTGCTAGGGGAAGTGCCTGTCCACGTTTGCTGTGGAGGAGGTTCATGCCTGTGAGTTTACGTCCGGTCATCTTCATCCTCCTCATATCTCCAGGGAACGCCTGTACGGGTTGGACTGCATCCTCATGGTGTAGGTGGCGTTGAGAGGTACCATGAAGACAGGTTTGCTGCCCTGGCTAGCCTGCCAGAGCTTTTTGACTTCTTCTATGCCAGAACTGAAGTTTACGGGGGCCACGTTACGGAAACCGGTTTCTCCTGACTGCATCTGAGGATTCCACAGAGCACCGTAGAGTTCGGTTCCGGTTCGTGTGGCCAGGTAAGCCGTATGAATGATTCTGTTGCCGAAGGGGATGCGCAGCACGTAGTAGTACTTGACCTTTATGCTGAGTCTGGTGGCTTTGCGCCAAGTGTCTCCCTTGCGGACCGCATCGAAGTCCACCTCTTCGACGTGTCCTATGCCGGTGGGGAAGGTGGCCATGGTGGGGTTTAAGGTGTGGACGCTTATGAGCCCCTCGTCTCCGAATATACTATCCACGGCATCACGCAAAGTGGAGTCCACCGCATTGGCCGCAGCGTTGACCGCTGCATCACGCAGCGTTGATGCAGGCCCCTGAATACTGGATGGCAGGTGGCTAATGAGAGAGTTGGTGCCGTTGACCACGTAGTCTACGGCACTGCCGACACGTCTGTTGACCTGGTAGAACAGGGCCCGTTCGACTATGTGTGCAAGCATCTGGGATGGATTGCCGATGTCGCTTTCACTGAGAAGCCCGTCCATGGTAGGTAGCAGCGACAGTATGGCGGCATTTTGCATGATGAATCGGTCGGCATTCCATACTATGCCGGCCCGTGCTGCGTTGAAGGCAGCGTATTCGGTCATGAGCCGTGCATGCTGTATCATGATGAGCTGCAGTACGGACAACATCACCGCGACCATGAGCGGAATGATGATGGCTGATTCCACCATGGCCTGTCCTTTATTTGAAGCTAGAAGGCGCTTCATCGTATGTACCTCCCTCACATTATATAATCTAGCGCAACCGGACGTAGGATGCATCGGTCAGGTGGCTCGCTGTCATCCGTGCTGCACAACTTTAGAATGGATATCTATAACTATTTATAATCATTGATGAAATTGCCGAAAATCCGTTCACTGCAGCGAACAGCATCAGTTTGAAGGGGAGGGAAATGGTGGTTGGGGAGACCATGTGCATACCCAGGGACATCAGCATTGCCGCCACGATGAGATCTATTACCAGAAAAGGCAGGAAGATGAAAAAGGCCATCTCAAAGGCCTCGGAGATCTCGGTGAGGAGGAACGAGGGGGCGAGGATGGCCATTGAGTCAGGAGGCGGCACTGTACTGGTTTTCGAGCGCATGCCGGCTGTCAGAGAGTTTCTTATGTCACCGGAAGAATTGAGGGCAAGGAAACCGCGCAGGGGTTCGGTTCCCTCGTGCCACAGGTCTGCCAGTATTTCCAGACGTTTTTCAGGGGGGAGAGACTGAAGGGACGAGTCTCTGATGATGGGGGAGATACGATGCCACGAGGTCTTGGCCACGGGATACATCACATACATGGAGAGTACCACCGCAAGACCTGCTATGACCATGCCCGAGGGCGTCTCCGGGACTCCCACCGCGTTCCGTACGAGTCCCAGTACTATGGAGATCTTAACGAAAGACGTGACGAAGAGTATCGTGAAGGCAAGAAAGGACAGAATCGAGAGGGCAAGGAGTAGGGAGCCCGGATCGGACAGGATGTCCATCATGGTTTAGTCCAGTTTCCTGTCCACCATGGTGAGGTAGAGGCCGACCTGCCTGTTGTCGGGATCGATGGAGCGAGCCCTGAGCCACTGCTGTCTGGCCTCCTCCCACTTCTCCATGGAGTAGAAAACGAGACCAAGGGCAATCATCGCCGGAACGTACTCATTGCGGCGTTCGAGCACGGCTTCGAGTTCCCTACGGGCCTCTTCGTGGCGTCCCTGTTCACGATACAACTCAGCCAGTTTGGTTCGTATGTCCATGAAGTCAGGGGCCAGTCTCACGGCTTTCTCGTATTCCCGGGCTGCGTCGTCCAGCAGGCCGAAATCTCTGTATGCGTCAGCCAGATCCGCGTGCATGTTGGCCAGTTTGCCCCGTGCGAAGGGCTCCAGGCCAGTATCACTGGGACCGGATTGCCCAATGGTGTTCGCCACCACGCTCCGGGCTTTCTCGTATTCCCCTATTTCATTGTATGTGACGGCCAGATTCAGGGCAGCGTCCGTGTAGCGGGAATTGAGCTCCAGGGCCCTTTCGAAGTGACGGCGGGCACTGTCCAGGCGTCCCTGCTGGTGGTAGATGACACCAATCAGATTGTGAACGTCGGCCAGGTCATCCCTTATGTCTAGAGCTGCCAGCAGATAGTCGAGGGCTTTGTCGAATTCTTCGGCTTCATAGGATTCCTTGCCTAGCTCTATTAGTTTCTTGAGATCACTGGGCATGACTGCATCACCTCCGCCGGAACGGATGAAAATAGCTGTGTGTTCCGGATGTCTCATGCACGGAACATGAATCAAATAGTTGTATAACTACCTGAAATCATTGACTTTTTGTCCTCTGAAGAGGCCTTTGCCAGATACCCGAGAACAGCCTTTTTCAATGCCTGTGCACTGCGGCGTATATTAGAGGTGGTTTTATCGGAAGACAACAGAATCCTGATGTTTCTTGATGCTTCGCGCAGGTAGTCCTGCTCTGTCCACAGCCCGGGCCTGCGTCCGTGACGGTGAACGTGGCGCGCCAAAGTGAAACATGCCTTTGCCATGAGGAGTCGGGCTTCGGGTACCAGATCCGAATCGGGATATTTCACCAGCAGTTTCTGCAGGCGCAGGACAGTGCCCATGGGATGGTCGCGTTTCCAGTAGAAGCGTGCCGCGTACATCTCGTGTCCTGCAAGGAGCCTGAGGGCTTTACGGTAGTAGCGCCGGGCCTTCTGTCCGTATTCGGTGTAGGGCTTCGAGCGCATCACACTGCCGAATATGACGTAGGCACGGTGTGCGTCGTCGAGGCCTCGTTCCTCGGGTGGCGGGAACAGGCAAGTTTCGCCTATCCAGGGCAGGTTCATGCAGCAGCATTTCCCGGGCGCCTGCCGCCAGTAGCAGTATCCTATGTAGAAGTCCACGTATCCGTTGTCCACCTGCGTACTGGTAGGCTCCAGGGCCCTGAACTGACGGTAGTAGGTGATGGCAGCACCCCACTGTTCCTGCAGTCTTGCCACGTCACCGAGTCTGAGCAGGGCTAGCCGTCCGTACTTCGTGTTGCCTGCACGTGTTCTCAGTTTCTTGAAGAGTGCTTCGGCGTCTTCGAGGTCGTCGTTCCTGAGTTTGCGCATGCCCATCTCATAGAGGACTTCAGTGAAGGAGGAGCCCCCCCGGATCTCCGGAAGCGTGCTGTCTTCCGAACCGGATGAGCATGCCGTGACATGAGCCAGGAACACTGTGAGGACAATCAGCAGACTACTTTTCTTCATTATCGTCTTCCCCATCCAGCAAATCTCCGGGCATGTACCATACTCCCGTGGGCTGGTAAGGCCCAGGCCGCCTCTCCGGGCTGAGTCTGATACCGCCTTCCTCTTCACGGTAACCCTGTAGCACATACACTGAAGCCCTGTCGAAGAAACTTATCACTGCCAGCAGCAGTTCTAAGGCAGCGTGCATGTCATACACAGAGTCGAGCATACCCTTCTCCTCCACCAGATCCCACAGCAGGGTGCGCTCCAGTATGAGGGCCACCATGAGTTCCGTGATGTCGAAACCCTCCTGACAGCGCCTTTTCCCGAGTTCCTGATAGCGTCTTTTGGCCTCTTCCGAGGATATGGTGTTGTCCAGCCATTTACCCAGGGATGCGTACACGTTTTCTGCCCTGCGCCGAAGCTCTTTCTTGGGAAGTCTGGAATAGCTTGGCGTGAGAGGATGATTCAGTACGGCCCGGCTCCATCTTTCTCCTAGGGTGGAGGCGTTCCGTTCAATGAGTTCGATGAGTTTTCTTGCCAGTATCATCTCCGTCCTCTCTGAGTTTGTGTGTAATATATTGAAATCATTAAATTATTTCTCCGGGCTTGAGATCGAAGCCCTTTTTGCGGGCAGGATGATGGTGTTTGGCTGGTGACCTTCCGGTGTGCCTCCTTGCAGGACCGGATGATGTCTTTTTCACCAGGAGACGCTCTATGTCTTTGCTGCCGTCCAGTTTTAGGTGAAGCACTCTGTCCCGGTATCCCCGTGCCCGTATGGTTACTTCCACTGAGTCTCCAGTGGGGACGTATTTCAGAGAAAGAGGGGTTTTGCCCAGTTCAACGGGACCCTGAGATGCTGTCACGACCTTTTCCTTGCCTTCATCGAGGACTGTGAGCCAACCCTTGGTAAGGAGTATAGTGGCCTGGGGCGCATTGGGAACCCTTATGGAGAGGTTAGCCACGGAAAGGGGGGCTTTTTTGTCCTGGGTTGGAAGCCCTCTGGGAACAGAGAGGTCATTTTTTTCGGCTCCCTGGGTCGTCTGAGGTGTCTTAGAGGCGGATTTCGCCCGGGATTTCTCGCGGCTGCTTTCGGCATTTGGATGGTGTGAGAGCGGAATCACTTCAGGGTGTGACTTCTCCGACTTCTTCATGAAAAGAAAGCCCGCCACCAGTAGGGCAGTGAGCATACTGGCACCTGCTGCCAGCCATACCGGGGATATCTTCGGCATAAGTGAAGGGCGTGCCGCAGTAGAGTCGTCGAGGTCTTCGGGAAGGGCTTCTATCGCAGCCCGCAGTTCTTCCATGGACTGATAGCGTTTTTCCGGTTTTTTCTCTAGGGCCTTGGATATCACCTTTTGGAGCCCTGCAGGTATCCTTATATCGGGATTGGCCTGGAGAAGAGCCGGGGGCTGGCGGGTTATGTGGGCCCTCATCACCGTGCCGTAGTCTGCGTCCTCGAAGGGAAGCCGCCCAGTGACCATCTGATACACAATCACGCCCGTGGCATAGATATCCACCAGATGAGTGGGTTTTTGCCCCACGGCCTGTTCGGGAGCCATGTAGTGGGGAGTGCCCAGGACGATACCGGCCCTGGTTCTGTGGGTTCTGGTGTCCATGGACGGGTCCGAGATCTTGGCTATTCCGAAGTCTAGGATCTTGATGAAGTCCTTCTGTCCGTCGAAGTCGGTGATAAAGATGTTGTCGGGCTTGAGATCCCGATGGATTATCTTACGCTCGTGGGCTTTTGCGATGGCCGAGCATATCTGGAGGGCAATGTGTCTGGCCCGTTTCCACGGAAGTGGCCCCTCGTCGTCGATGACATTGGCGAGATCCCGTCCTTCCAGGTATTCCATGACCAGGAAAACACTGCCGTCTTCCATGATTCCGTAGTCCACTATGCTGACCACATGGGGATTTTCGATGATAGAGGCTGTGCGAGCCTCGTGGATGAGACGTTCTGTGATGTCTCGGTTCCGAGCGAGTTCACGGAGCATGACCTTTACGGCGAATTTTTTGCCGATATCGATATGTTCCACTAGGTAGACCGCCCCCATGCCGCCTTCGCCAAGTTTGCGCAGTACCCGGTATTTACCGTTTATGACCGTGGTGATGGGCTCGAGGTCTGTATGAGTGACGGCGCCGTCACCGAGGATTATGCCGCTGCCGTCGGTGGGTTCCGGCTCGCTATGTTCCAGTATCACGGTGGAGGTCTGCTCCGGTGACCGGGTGCTGGTGGCCGGAGCCTCCGGGGGAGCCGGGTCTGATTCGGTTTCGGGAGTCAAGGAAGTTTTGCCGTGGGGATCCTCTGGGATCCTGAGCAAACGATCGGTGCCGTCCATGGGGTACGCCTCTCGGTTACCCGGGAGTTGTACTAGGAAAGCAGCAGAAAAGCAAAGAGTTAGGGATATGAGAGGGGCTGTCGTAGGGCACTGTCCAGGACACCGATGTAGTGATTCAGGGACATGCTCACAGCTGCCGGAAGTAGTGGATGATAGTAGAGGTGAAGGGCTTTTATGGACATGAGCAGCGTTTTCATGCGCTTTTGGGGACTGCCGTCTGCTGCCAGTTGTTTCATACGCCGGGATGCATCCATGAAGGCTTCCTCGCCATCGTGATGGGTGCCGTGAAGGGCAAGAGATGCACTGCGCAAGACCAGGGCCATCACCGAAGCCGACCGGGAAAGCGCATCGTGATTTCTGTAGTGACCTGCCGTGGAACGTGCTGACCGCTGCGAAGATTCATCGGGTACGTTCAGTGATAGGGTGGCTGTGTTCATGGTCCGTATCCTCCATGCCGTATGTTTTCGGTATCCACGGCAAGGGGGTTTACAGGTGGATAGATTTTTTTTGAATTAGTTGCGTAACATGCTGAAATAATTGATGAATTTGCAATCAAATGATTTACGGTAGGAGCATTGATATGAAACCGTCCGGGTATGGACGATTGGTGGGAGCATTGGGATGTCTTCGGATGGGTGTCACTCGTCGTCCCACTGGAGCAGCCGGCGTTCTCCCTCGAGGGCACGTATGTCTGTCACGTCCTGCATCATCTCGAGCACACCGCGGTACCTACCCTCGTGATCACGCACTGCGAAGTAGCGTATATGGATGAATTTGCCCTTTGTCTGAAGCCAGAATTCCGCAACGTCTTTCTCTCCGGACTTGAAGGCTTCCAGGATTTTCTCCACCACGTGTACGCTCTTTGGCGGATGGCAGTTTTGTACCTTGCGTCCAATGAGTGAGGGAGCCCTGGGAAAGATGCGGTGTGAGGTGTTGTTGTAGAATTTCAGAACGTCATTCTCATCCACATATGAGACGTCCACAGGAAGATTGGAGAAGATCATCTCTATCTGTTCGGGGGTGAGTATGCCTGTGGCAAATTGTATGACGTCCCCCGAGGCCACTGCTTTTTGGCGCTCTTCGGCTATTTTTTCCCTGGGCTGGTTGGCGTTCATGTAGCCGATCTCGTCATCGCTCCGTTTGACCTCCTTCCATTCATCCTCGAAGAAGTCGGCCAGGGCCATGGGGAACAGGATGGAATGCTCCTTGAAGACCATCTCGATGATGTCCTTGACGGTTTTTGTGGCGAGTTCCTGGAAATCATTGACGCGGCCTTCATCCAGTGCGCGGCGTGCCTCCTTGAGACCCTTGCGAACCTCGTCGTGAATGCCCCACATGACCTGGGGTGGGCCGCTCATGCCGTGTTTCTCCATGAAGGGGAACAGGGAGTTCTCCTTGCGGGCGTAGTGGATATCTATGAGCATGAGACTGTCCAGAAGCTCGCGAACCTTGCCCTCCACGAATGCGATGGGCACCTTGGCCGTGTTGCGCAGGAGCCTGTTGAGCAGGTCCGCCCAGTCCAGGATCTTCTTGTTCTCCTCCACATAGGCCAGCACCGGATGACCTTCGGGCAGGTCGTATTCGGCTATTTCCTCGTCAAGGGACTGCCTGAACAGATCCACGTGTACATCACACAGTTTCTGTATTTCCACGGGATCCACACCTTCTTCCACGATGAGGCGTTGCTCTATCTCGACGATCTCGTCGGCATCTACCTGAGAGAGCAGTTTGTCGAACTGTGCCTTGACGGTCTCGAACTTCTCTCCGGAATGCAGTTTCTTGAGAAGATCTTTCATCTTACGGAGTTTTTCGTCCTCGGCCATTACCTCGGAAGGTGCATCGACTTCAGGACGCTGTCCTGTTTGTCGTTCTATCTCGTCGGCTATGTCCGTGAGTAGTTTGGCCAGATCCATCTCACCCATGGAGGCCACTTTACGCAGGGAGGCGAAACGGGCGAAGGTCTGACGCATGACCTCACTGCGGAACATGGCGAATTTGGGGTGATAGTTGGCTAGATACTCTATGAGGAAGGGATATTCTTCGACGAGTTTGAGGATTTTGGTGTTGGCTGTGAGTTTCATGGGACTACCTCGTAAACCGGAAATTAAATACCTAAATGCCTTATAAGCTTTTCTTACTCCATGTCAAGGGGAAGACCCCATGTTCCGCCGGGCAAAGGGGTATTTTTATAACTTATTGTAATTATTGACGAATTTCAGATCATTGATACGCCATACTCCGGATTTCCGTATCAGTGAGAAGAGCAGCGTCTGCGTAATACCGACATCGTATGAGACAAGGATAAGCACATGGGCTCGTGGTGGATTGACTTTTTGCTGAAGGAGCTTGAAGTCCGATACGGTGCGACTGCGGGTGAAGTGATTCCACCATGATCGCAGTGCTTCGGGACGGCTCAGGTCTTCATGTCTGGAGAAGAATTCCTCGTCCAGGGACATTCCGGCGGTATCGAAATCACCCCGGTTGGCTGCCGAAAGTGCCTGCACCGCCACCTGAAAAGGCTGGACAGGTCCCAGGCACGAGCCGGTGCTGGCGATCCAGTATATGATGAGTCCGATGATGCCGGCGATCGCAAACGCCACTGGAGCGTGTCTTGGTCTGCGTAAGAGCATGACCCATGATACCGATGATCTGGGACAGGGCAATCGGTTATATGCAGGGCAGGGGAGAACCGGCAGAAACGGGAGCTTCAGTCACGTAGGGAGATGTTGCGCCTGAGGATCACGACGGCAGCGGAGAGCATCAGCAGTACGGCTGCAAAGGGCCAGGATGGAGTGGAACGGCTGCCCGGGGACGAGCAGGAGCACCCTCCGTCTGAACCAGAAGCTCCGGATTCAGTGGAATCGCCAGAGCCGGTGGAGTCACCAGAGCCGGTGGAATCGCCGGAACATGCCCCGAGGCGGACCTTGAGCAGGGCAGGTGTGTGGTATCCGTTGGCATCGGCAGCTTGAACCCTCACAAGGGAAGTACCATCTTCGGACAGTACCGCTTGGGCCTGGGGCGGAGCGGGAACCCCGCTTGTCCAATCGTGTAAATTAGCGAAACCATTGGTGTTTTCTAGGCCGTCCCATGCGCCATCGTAGTCCCAGTCGATGCGTAGGTAAATGTCTGAGCCGGTCTCGTCGTCCTGAATCAAGGAGTCGGCGTCACATAGCCTGACCTGTGAACCGTCGAGGCTGAAGGCAATGGTGTCACTGTTGAACCAAGGCGGTGTCACTGGTGGTGGAGTTTCTCCAGTGATGGACTCGTATGCACGGAGTTTGCCGGCACCCCAGAGCTCTTCGCGTTCGTTCTCGTCCGTGTCTAGCACCCAGGTATCGGCCATGGCTCCGGAGTGTATGGCATCGCGTACTTGCTGCCCCGTGTAATCGGGATGGATCTCCTTGATGAGTGCAGCCACCCCGGCCACGTGTGGACCTGCGCCTGACGTGCCCCCGAATACCTGGAACTGTCCATAGGACGGGTCACTTCCCAGGCACACGGAGCATGCCGCGGCAGCTGGATTGGCAGGGGCTGCGATGTCCATGATCTGCTGACCGTCTATGCGTGTCCCGCGTCCCGAGAACCAGCGTAGTTCGCCCTCAGTGCCGTTCATGTCGTCCCATGAGCCATCATGGCCGGTGTAGGCAGCCACGGTTACCGCACTGTCGGCCGTACCGCTCCAGGTGACCAGGTGTGCCTCGGTCACAATGTCGTTCTGCCATGCGAATCCTGGGCCCCAGCTGGAGTAGGCGTCGGTGAGGTACCCGTTGAGTTCCACCTCTGAGGAGCCGGGGTTGTGTACGGTGAATTGCCAGTCGCCATGGGGCAAGGGTGGGTACTGGCCGTTTTCATACCTGAAGAAGTACATGTGGAGCATGTGTGTGCCACGTGTGGAGACGTCTCCGATCATCTGGTAGTAGATGTTTGTGCCCTGAACCTGCTGCTGAGATGAGCCTGGCTGTAGTGAGATCACTTCCCCCTCCGGCAGTGTGAGTGTCCCCGAAAGATCTGTTTCGGCACGCCACAGGAAGGTGATCTCCACGTAGTAGGGAACTCCGTAGCCGTATACGTCGGTGGGCATATGGGCACTGAAGGTTACGTCAGAAGAGGCGGGTATGGTCACCAGTGCCTCCTTGCCGGCGCCGCCGAGATTGCCTGCAGGATTTACGTGCACCACCCCCTGTGCGGACATCTCGTCCATGGCCTGCTCGTAGTTGGAGCTTCCGTCCAGGAACATGGCCGTCCAGGTGCCGTACTCGTGGAGCATGACATCCACGCCGAAGTTGTTGAGGCGGTTCAGACACTGGAACATGAGGGTTTCGGTGTCACTGCTGTTGGCACCTGCCATGTAGGATGCAGTGGCGATGCGGGCTTTGGGAGCCATACCCACCAGACGGTGAAATCCGGGCTGACCGCCTACGGCGATGTGTGCCACTGCGGTTCCGTGTGCTGCTATGTTCTCGTCGGAGGTCTCTATGCCCGACAGATCATCGGTGTAGGGAGTCGTGCCGTCGTAGTAATACACCACCTTGGGGGTGCTAAGGCGCACCAGCTTCTCGTTTATGGAGATGACCTCGTCGTGATCGACATTGTCGCCTAGCATGTAGGGCTCTCCGTATGTGGGAGAGGAGGGGTCGCGGGTCAGGGTAAACTGGCCGTCGCAGTTCTCGTCCACGTAGAGATAGTCCATACCAGGGCGGTAGATACTTTCATCAGGAGCATCTCCCCATGGTCCTGAAACAGGGGTTATGTTGAACAGGGTGTAGACTCTTGCCGGTAGGACGCGCAGGACTTCGCATTTGCCCTGAGCCGGATCCGTGTTTACCATGCCGTCGCCATTCAGATCCACGCCATCGGTACCCGGGGTGAGTACACCGTCGCCGTCCAGGTCTTCCCATGGATAAAAACCCCCGTCTGCATCGAAGAATGACGGCTGGAAAGGATCGATTCCGGAGTCGATGTCGCCGATGACGGTACCTTGCCCCTGATACATTTTCATGTGTTCTGCAATCCCCAGGGATTCGAGTTCGGGTACAGAAACGAGGTCCCGCGTGTGTTCGAGGGGCAGTGCCATGGGGTGTGTATCGAGTTCCACTCGAATGACCCAGGGCTGTTTATCCAGGAATTCGGCTCCTTCCTTAGTGATCCAGGCTCCGTATACCGTTCCTATGTGAACGATGTCCCCTTCTTCCTGGATGACCTTCACTCCGTGGACGCGCGCCTTTAGTAACTGGTCGTGGTAGCGCGGGGAAGATATGCGTATGGTTACGGGGGCAGCATCACCTCCGGAGGCTGCTTTGCGGGGATCGTGCCACACCAGAGCAGCCCTACCCTTGTCGGATGCCTGAATGTACGAAAAGACAAAAGGGGAAATTTTGTAATAATTACGCGTAGTTACATGACTAAGCGTGGGGTGCCCAACTCCAAGAAGGAATATCAGAGTTCCGGTAATGGTGAACATAGAATTCATGAAAACCTCCAGGCCCCAAGTATATGTCCTTTGATGGTCTTGTCACTGATATGAAGACCGTGTACGGCTGTTTTCAGTATTAAGGGACTGTTTTCGAGCAGCGGTAGTGGTTTAGGGACACGCCGTGCATGAATGCCGTTGAGTCGTGAACCAGGACTACAGGAGTAAAAGGGGGCGGGGGGAATGCAATCAGGCAGGTGAATCAGAACCAGCCGCGATCCTTACGCTTGGAAGCGCGTTTGAGATCGTCCAGTATGGATCCGGAGTTCTTTCTGGCTGCCTCGAGGTCGCGACGCAGACGCTTGAACTTCAAAAGTGCCTGACGGTAGTAGATCTTGACCGGAATCTGAATCTCGTACTGGGCGATGATCTTGGCTGAATCTTCGGCTATCGAGTCGAACTTGATGGCCATGCGCTGACCGTTGAGAGGTTTGTTGGCTTCAGGAGTGAATTTGTACTCGGCTCCGTTGAACCTGTAAACCTTCTCGTAATCCGCACATGAGGGCTTGCTCTTCGGACATGCCGTGTTTGCGGGATCGAAGGGTACGATCATGCCGCGAGGGGAGGAGCTGGCCTCCAGAAGTATGATGAATTTGGAGCTACCCTTCTTGGTCTTGGCATTCTTGCCTGCATCCTTGCTGAGTGACTTGATGTAGTTCGAGATCTTCTCAGACAGGGTCTTGCCTTTCTGGGCGTCGATTGCCTTGAGGAGTTTGGCCTGCCTTTTGAGTGTACTGCTCACGAAACGCTGGTAATCGATGAAGTCGTCTCTCACCATCATGGAGTAGGCATAAAGGGTGAGCAGAGCGGCAGAGAAACGTTTACGCTTACTGGCGCGGGGGATGTAGTTTATTTTGGCCGTACCCAGGGTTACCAAGTTGGGTTCGGGCATGGGATTGGACATGTCGGCTATCTCGACGAAGCCCTCGAGCTTGTCCGGCACGGAACTGAAGGCCTGATAGAGTGTCTCGAGGCCCTTGTTGATGGCGTCCACGTCCTTGAGGAGTTTCTTGGCGTCACGCTTTGCCGTGTTGAGCAGTGAATTCTGTTCTGCACGGTGACCGCAGGAATAACCGATGCCGATGGATATGAGTGCTACGGCTCCGGCGATGATCCATGTCATTTTGTGGTTGGATTTGGCTGGCGGCACGAAGGCGGGTGTCTGAGTATCCGGGGAATCGGATGCCGGGGCTGTGCCGCTGTCCATGGGGGCGGGGGCCATGCCGCTGTCCATGGGAGCCATGCCACTGTCCATGGGGGCAGGAGCCATGCCACTGTCCATGGGAGCGGGAGCCTGCGGTGCCTGAGGTGCAGACGGAGCAGCCTGGGCGGGCTCTTCAGCCCCCTGGGTCTTCATCTGCTTCAGGCTCTTGAGGGACTTGCTGGTTCCTGTCTTGAAACGCTTGCGTCCGAGTCTTGCCTTGAGATCCGGCTTTCCTGTCTTATCTTTATCCTCGGGCACTTTCATACCTCCTTTTCACCTGCCTGAGCAGGTATCCATGTCGAAGACGATTAGTCTTATATTTCAGAGGTGATGTCAACAAGTGCCCTGGAGCATCTTGGCCTCAAGTGTTTCAGCCCCTGACGAGTATAGGGGTCAGACATGAAGACGTTTTGTAAAAATGTAATTATTACAATAGGTTAAGCAGGGTTTTACTAGAGGGTGGAACGGATGCGAACGAAAGTTTTTACTTGCGGAAGTCCATATTTTTCTGATTTTGTGCCTTATATGCTCTTGAACCGTCACCTGGCTTACGTTCGTGTCAGGTGGTTTATATGGAGGTTCTGATGAATATCCGCCTGAGATACACTGCACTGCTGGCCCCTGTCGTACTGATGCCCCTCATGTTGTCTTGTGGCAGCTCCTCTGGGAAGGGACAGACTTTGCCTTCTGCTGGTGCCAGAGGAGTCGCGTCTTCTGCACGCCCGGATGGCAAAGAGAATAGGGGAAGGGTGATATCCCTGGAGGATGCCACCAGTGCCCGGGCCACGGGTGTGCCGGTACGCTCCATGAAGTGGTCCCCTGATGGTACTCTACTGGGCTTTTTGGCACCGGAGAGCAGTAGCCCATCGAGCCCCATGGCCTTGTGGGTATATGATGTCGGAGAACGGCAGAGGCGTATCCTGGTGAAGGCCTCGGAACTGGTGGGATCCATCAAGGAGAGCGATGCTGAGAAAGCTCGCAGGGAACGCATGCGTATGTCCCGCAGTGGTATTGTGGAGTATGTATGGGCTCCTGATGGACGCAGTATCCTGTTTCCACTGTCAGGAGCCCTATATATATATGATCTGGCTTCAAAAAAGGCCCGTATGGTTCCGGGCACCTCCGACACTGCTCCCGAAATCACACCGACCCTTTCGGGCAAAGGCTTTTTGGCCTACTGTCACGGCGATGACATCGTAGTACGCCGTGTCGGCAGCGGACAGAGCATTACCATCGGTATGAAGGGCCTCCGTCTTGGAGTGGCGGAATTCGTGGCCCAGGAGGAAATGGGACGTTACAGGGGACTGTGGTGGTCTCGGGATGGCGGCCGCCTTCTGTTCACGTCCGTGGACGAGTCGAAGGTCCCCGTGCGTGAGCGCCTGGAGTACGGTCCCTCGGGCGCACGGGTGGTACGACAGCGCTATCCGTCCGTGGGTAAACCCAATGCCATCGTAAAACTTCATGCAATGACTGTGACTGAGACCAGTAGACCGGAAGGGGTAACCATATCGAAACCGATTGAGATGCAACTGGGGCGTTACGAGTATGTGGCTCGTGCAGGGTGGCTCCCCGACGGCAGGGTATGGGCCGCGCTTCAGGACCGTCTCCAGAAAGAACTGCGTCTTGTCGCATGTGATGCTTGTACTGGAAAGTGCAATGAAATCATGAGGTTATCCAGTCAGACCTGGGTAGAACTCCACGATGACTGGTCCTTTGGGCCAGACGGATTCATATGGGCTGTGGAGACCAGAGCCGGACGAAGTCTGCAGTTCTTCGATTACTCGGGCCATATACGGGCCGCGATGCCTGCCTCGTCTCCTGTTGCCTCTCTTCTCCATGTAGACTGGAAGAAGGGAGAAGCCTGGATGGAGACCTATGCCGACGGAGGCGTGAGAACAGCTCTGACGGTGTGGGATTTCAGGCGCAACGTGCTCAGGCAGGTCAAGCTGCCCTCAGGGTGGCATTCCATATCCATCGCTCCTTCTGGCAGGATGATGGTGGATGCCTACACCACCCTTTCCCGGCCTCTTCGCATGATCGTACGCAAGGACGACGGCTCCGAGGTGTCGGAGATCCCGCCTCTGGTAGCCCCTGCACCCTGGCTATCGCGCCTGAGACCGCCTCAGTTGGTGCAGATCCCCTATGACGGCGGAACCCTCAACGGTCTGTGGTTCAATGCCCACGTTGACACACGCAGGACCATCGTATTCGTCTACGGTGGACCTCACGGACACATGGTGCGTGATGCCATGCGTGGTTCCATGCTGTGGCACCACTGGTTTGCATCTCGCGGTTTCAACGTCCTGGTGGTGGATGGACGCGGCGGTCTGTACCGCGACGAGGCCTTTGCCAAGGCTCCCTACCATGCCTTTGGCAGGTACGAGGTTGAGGACTCCAAGGCCATAGCCGATTACCTGCAGTCTCGTGGCATTCCGCGCCGGTGCCGGGCCATCTGGGGCTGGAGTTATGGCGGTTACACGGTCCTGGCCACCATGACCGACTCCGATCTGTTCGTGTCTGGGGCTGCTGTGGCACCTCCGACCGACTGGCGTCTTTACGACACCCACTACACCGAGAGGTACATGGGGTTGGACGAGAAACTCTATGAGAGTTCCTCCATAACCCGCAGCCGTCTGGCCCGGATGAAGGGTGCCCTGCTTCTCGTGCACGGAATGAGCGATGACAACGTACTGCTGGTCAACACCCTCAGGGTCATGTATGAGCTTCAGTCCATTCCCCACCGTTTCAGGCTGATGCTGTATCCTGGCAAGGCCCATTCGCTTTGGGGGAATGCTACGCGCCGGCATCTTCTTGGTACCCTCATGAACTTCTTCATGGACACCGTGAAGTGCAGATAAAATTATTCAATAATATCAATAGGTTGCGCCAGGCGGTCTCTGTGGTGACAGCAGTACTAGTCGCCGGGTTGCTGTATCTTACACCATTCAATCCATTCCCTTCGCTGTCGGCTCCCTTGGATGCCCCCTCCGGAGGCGGTCCTGAGATTCCGCCTCCTGCCGTGTCCCCAGTCCAGGAACGGAACATAAGGAAAGCGCTGCACGGCATGCGCATGAGTTCTGTATCATCGGGCTCACGCGATTCTTCTGGCAGCCACGCTGTCCCTTCTTCGATGGTGGAGGCTTCGGCTCAAGTGCATCCGCATGTGTTCGAATCCCGTACACCCGTCCTGAACATTCCGTGTGTGCGTATGCAGTCCGGTAGGTGTGTACGCAGGGCTTTAGACGGTTTTTATGCGGCCCTTTGGGGACATCGGAAGGTCAGGGTGGCGCTTTGGTCCGATTCACTCATGGCCGGAGGCCTAGTGTGGCACTCCTTTGCCTTACGTCTCAAGAGACTCCTGGGTGATGGAGGCCCGGGATTCGTTCAGCCGTGGAAGTTTCACGACTGGGAGCGCAATCCCTTCTGTTCCCTTTCGGTGCACGGCAGGTGGTATGCCAGATCGATTCTTCGTGGTGCCCTGGCACGCAGGGAGTACGGGTTTGGAGGGGTCAACCTCCTGGCCACCGGAGCCGGAGAGGAACTGTCTTTCGTGTCCAAGGTGCCTGTAGACAGCATCATGATCCATGTGGTCATAAGTCCCGACGGAGGAAGGCTACGTGTGGAGGCCGGTTCCTGCATCAGACACATCAGTACTTCTGGTGTGCGAAAAACTTCTTTGATTTCAATACGTTGCAATACGTATGTGCGCAGGGTGACCATCGTGACCGAAGGTGGAAGGCCTGTCCGGCTCCTTGGTGTATACCTGGAACGCTCTGGTGATAGTGGTCTGGTCCTCGATGGTGCAGGTGTCACCGGAGCAAGGTTTACGCATCTGGAGTCCGTCAGCCGTGAGGTCAGGAAGACTGCACTTCAGGCGAGAAAATACGCTCTTCTCATATATTCATTTGGCCGCAACGAGGTGGACACGGGTATCTCCCACGATTATGCGGACAGGGTGCGAAGCGTGCTGGAACGTGACAGGGATATCTCCGGTGCTGCGTGTCTCGTGCTCGGGCCCACGGATCAGTCCGAGAAGAAAGGTGGACGGTTCAGGACCAGGCCCGGGGTGGTACGTGTGGATGAGGCCCTCAGGAGGGCTGCTACCGAAGCCGGCTGTGCATACATAGATTTAAGGGAGCTCATGGGAGGTGAGGCCTCTTCGTACAAGTGGTACAAAAACAAACTGATGTGGGCGGATCTGCAGCATCTCACCCCCAAAGGCGGTCGTCACCTAGGGCAGCTCATATATGTTACCCTGATGTCTCCGCTGTCGTCGGGATCTGCCGGAGGAAAGTGAGACCGCGTGCAGCGATCTCCATCTCCATACGCATTCACGTAATATCAAAACATCATTGTATGATTTATAACTTACTGAAATCAAAGGTAAAAATCTGAGTGCTGGACTTCGATGACATACACTGCTTTGATACATTGGATAAAAGGTATGGTATAGTCACGGTATTCGTGGAGATGAGTCATGAAGACATCCGCCTATAAAATAAATGAAATCTCTTTGTCCGGTATGATTCTTGCGGCTGCAGCCTTCGTCGGGCTGGTACTGTTTTCGGCGTGTCAGTTCGATCCCACAGGTTTGGAATCAGTATGCGGTGACGGCATCCGCCAAGGGGCAGAAGAATGCGATGGGGGGGACCTCGGGGGGAAGTCGTGCACTGATTTGGGTTATGACGCCGGTGTCCTGGCCTGCTCACCCCAGTGCAGGCTCGTCACGGACGGATGTACGGGGGACGGCTCGGACATGAACAGCGGAACCAACAATGACTCCACTGACACGTGCGGCAACGGGATCCTGGATGCCGGAGAGGACTGTGACGGCACTGAGTTTGGCGGCCGGACCTGCGAGTCCCTGGGTTATGACGGCGGTCAGTTATCGTGTACTGCCACATGTCATTTGGACGTGACTCAGTGTACAGGCGATTCTTCCCCGGTGTGTGGCAACGGACTTGTGGAGGACGGCGAGGAGTGCGACGACGGGACGTCCAACTCAGACACACAGGCCAATGCATGCCGGACCGACTGCCGGCTGCCCCACTGCGGTGACGGGGTCAAAGACGCCAGTGAACAGTGCGACGGCACTGACTTCGGTGCTATGTCTTCCTGTGTCGATCTTGGCTCTGGTTACTATGCCGCTCCTCTCGTATGCACCGACTCGTGTACCATAGACATGCCATCCTGCCCGTCCTGCGGCGACGGCGTCATAGACACTCAGTACGGCGAGGAGTGCGACGACGGGACGTCCAATTCAGACACACAGGCCAATGCATGCCGGACCGACTGCCGGCTGCCCCACTGCGGTGACGGGGTGAAGGACAGCACGGAAGAATGCGACGGCACGGATTTCGGATCCGTGGCTTCATGCCGGGATCTGGATTCCAAATACTATGCAGCTCCGCCTGCCTGTACATCATCGTGCACCATTGACGACTCGGTTTGCCCCTACTGCGGTGATGGTGTGGTGAACGACGTTTACGGTGAGGTCTGCGATGAGGGAGCTGCTTCGGCTACCATGATGGCCATGGGAGATTTCACCGGGTGGTGCGAGGACGGGTGTAAGCAGATCAGAGTCTTCGATCAGGTGGGCATGGACGACTGGGAGAGCCAGGCCAGCAGGACGGTCAGGGTTACCTCAGATGGGAATGTCATCGTATCGGGTCACACCAACGGAGATCTTCTTGGAACCACACTGAGCTCCAATCGGGCAGTTTATCTCATAAAATACGATGATGCCGGAAATACGGTGGACAGCACGGTTTATGAGAGCAGCAGTTCCGTGTACGCATGGTCCATGAATCTGGGCTCTGACGGTTCCATATGGATTTCAGGCTCCGTGAGGGGGGCGCTTCCGGGATATTCTTCTTCCGGACGACTCGATGCCTACGTAAAACACATGACTTCCTCATTTTCGAATCTGTTCACCTATCAGACAGGAACCTCCCAAAACGACTCGTCCACGAGGATAATTCCCGCTTCTCCCAGTCAGGTCTATGTCATGGGACGCTGGGATGACGATAGTAGCGACTCCAACACCGGATTCATGCTTCTTTACAACCCGCAGACAGGTCATTTCGACTGGGACAATGACCTGCGGGCTGCGATTCAGAATTTTGTAGGGAGTAATGCCACTATAAAACAATTCCGGCAGCGTGCCCTACTGCTTTCTTCGGACGGTGTCTACGTGGGAGGCATGGTGGAGATAGATTATCCGCGTCACGGCAATGCCAACTCCAGTAAGCAGGGATTCGTCATAAAGTACGACAGAAATCTCAATCTTGAATGGACATCTGTGATAGGTTCTCCCTCGAGTGGTGACGACGAATGGGTCAAGAAGCTGGTGGAAGCCAACAATACCATATATGCGGTAGGGTTCTTCTCTGGCAGTACTTTTGCGGGCACCGGTAGTGGCTGGAATCTGTACGTCATGCCCATAAACCGCAGCACCGGGGCCTCCGACACCACCGATGCCGTGGTGCTGGGCGGAGACGGCGACGATTACGTCATGGATGCTGTGGTGGTGGGCCAGAATCTGTACATGGTGGGATATACCACGAGTACTGACCTTGCAGATGCCTTACGTTCAGGAAATGATCAGGATGGGTTCATGTGCAGCGTGAATCTCACTACCATGCATACCGGCCAGTGTATGTTCATTGGCACGACCGAGACAGACTGGCTCTATTCCGTGGATTACGGAGCAGTTGGTGGTGTTCCCACACTGATCATGGGAGGGAGCACGAAAGGGGCTTTGGAGTCGGGTATCCAGAAGGATGATACCGGAAGCAGTGACGGCGTGGTTGTCATTCTCCAGCGATCGTCGTTTTAAAAAATTAAAAATAATTAATTATTTCAAGTAGTTACGCGGATACTTTGATTGTGGTCGGTTTTGGTTTTCATTTTGCACAGTGAGAAACTATATGTAAGGGTGCTTTCAAAATTAGATAATTACGCTATCCTTGTTCATGATCTGAGGTCAAGGAGCTGTCCATGAGAACCATTCATACATTTATAAACCGTACGTTTCTGCTTTTTTCGCTTTTCCTTCTTGGAACAGCAGGATGTTATTTCGATCCGGCAGGACTTGAATCCTATTGCGGTGATGGAGTTCAGGAAGGGTCAGAGGAATGCGACGGGGCTGACTTTGGCGGACAGACGTGCGAGAGTCTGGGCTTGGGTGGCGGAACTCTCGCGTGTTCACCTCAGTGTCACCTCATCACCGATGGCTGTACGTCGGACACCAACAATGACAATTCAAACAACAACACAGGGGTCCTGTGCGGCAATGGAGTGCTGGACGAAGGTGAGTCCTGTGACGGCACGAGTCTTGGCGGACAGACGTGCGAGAGTCTGGGCTTCGATGGTGGCCGGCTGTCATGCACCTCCAGGTGTCATTTCGATGTGACGCAGTGTACGGGCGACTCTTCGCCAGTGTGCGGCAACGGTCTTCAGGAAGAAGGCGAGGAGTGTGACGACGGGACGAGCAACTCTGACAGTCAGCCAGGAGCCTGCCGTACAGACTGTCACCTTCCGAAATGCGGAGACGGGGTGGTCGATCCTGGCGAGGAGTGTGATGACGGGACAGGCAACTCTGATACTCGTCCGGATGCGTGCCGTAC
>JALWFW010000337.1 GCA_027013865.1 Polyangiaceae bacterium
GTCTCAGCAGTACTACGGTTACTATGACGAGAACGGTAACTGGATTCCGGCTGCCCCTTCCGCAGGAGACCAGTCTCAGCAGTACTACGGTTACTATGACGAGAACGGTAACTGGATTCCGGCTGCCCCTTCTGGTTATTACGACTCCAACGGCAACTGGATATCCGCTTCTCATTCTGCGGACGACTCACCTGCAGAAGGTTCGGATGCCCTCCATGATTCGGATAACGACAAGTCCAAAAAACGCTGATTAATCAATCCAAGTCAGGCACTCAGTGGGATCCTACTGAAGGCAGTACATAGGAAATATCCATATTCTCCCACTCATCAAAAGAAATGCAGAACTGCCTGAATTCATTCCATTTTTCAGGACTGACAGGCTCAGAGGACAGTCCTTTACGGATATGTACGGTCACAGAGTCATCAGTCCAGGTGGTGTGCCGTTCCATGAAACCGAACCTAGACCTGATGGTGTAGTCCAAAGCATCGCGCCTTACGGCTCCGGGAAGTGAAATCGTGATATGTTCCTCTACCCTGGGAAGTGCCGGAGGCAGGAATGGAGTGAGCCGACGGGTTTCCGAAGCATATTTCCTTATCAGACTCCATGGGAACCCATACTTTCTCAGACGGCACGAGGAAGGCAAACATGATGCAACACCCGGAACATCGAGGATGTAATCCAAGACTAGCTCACCGCCCTTCACTTCATAACGGAACTTCCTCATTATACCACCGGGATAGAACCTCGATACGGCCCGTGACGAGTTGAGTACAACCAAAAGACGCCTCGAACCTCCGGCCCTGCGCAGTTTTTCATACCTAAACCATGCCGCAGCACCGGTCAGTACCTCGTGAATTCGCATGGTGGCAGTTTTATCAGGATGAACCGTCATGTTGATCCGGGTGGTGCGGGTACCCCCGTCTGAAGAAGGCAACCTGAAAAACAAGGAGGGTCCCAGGGGATCTAGGGCCCAGGCACGGGAATAGGCTGGCACCACCATACCAGGTGGAGCCATTACATAGCGCATATCGATAACCCCCCTGCCCTCAATCATGAGGAGAGGCAGGTAAAAGGGAGACAGATCCAGACCGTGGGACATGGGCTCAGCCACTATCCGTCGGGGCGAGGCATATAGAATCCTTGCAGATTTATTTAATAATTTCAGCATATTATAGGCAAAAATCACTCTGGAGCCACGCCTAGATTCAAGAATCTCCACAGGATTGGTGATACTGTTGTCAGGTTGTATATTTCGGCGAATCCAGTCCAGCATTTCGGATTCATGTCCACGCCACCTGGCTGCAAACCCATCGAGTTCCAGAGAATGCCGTACGACATAGGGGTGTTCACTGGCCATGAGTCTGAGAAGAGTGGCCTTACTGATACCAACCGATACCATCACAGACGGCTGATATGCCACAGGGTTGTACTGCCGTTTCTCAGAGGGTGGCACGGATATATAATCGCCAGACACTCGATAAAGCCTCCTGCCTCCCGGCATATCAGTGATGGAAGAATTGAGACCCCCCGTGACGTTGACATCGGGTACGACATCTGCCGGAACTTCAAGTACATAACTGGCATGGAGCACGGGCGCGTTCATGTCATAGGCATAAAATCGGCGACCCAGCATCACTCCGGGCATTCCTGAAGGAGGAGACACCGGAGCAGCCCAGGCAAATTCCACCACACTGCCAGCTGTCACACCCTTGGGTTCATAAACTCCTCTGCTTACAGGATATGCCCAAACAGGGTATGAAGCACCAGGAGCCCATACCCCAGTAAACAGGGCAATCGCCTCCTGGGGTATGGTTATGCTGTGTAGTGCATGCGGATCTTGTACGAGTATGGCTGCTCTGAAAATATTGTATCCTCCGCCGGTGGCATACAGTCTGGTATGAAGTTCACGGTGTAGATAAATGACAGGCTCGTCAGGCCATTCTTTTTTTGCTGCCATGATGTCCCGCGCCGATGGTGGCCTGGGCGTCATGGTGGGCCACATGCTGAAATAGGCCCTGAGGGCAACTGAATCGCTGGGATGCTCACGCAGATATGCCTCGAGTGTGCCGCGGGCCTGTCTGGTACGGCCAAGGGAATAAAGCACATCAGCAGAAAAAAGGCTGTCACCGGCAGCAGACAGAGCAGCCGATGTATTTCCCAGTCCAAGGAAGGCTCTTGCCCTGAGCAGGGATAGACGGGGATGTGAGGCGCTCCTGAGAGCCTCGCCGTACATACCGTGGGACAGGAAATAGTCTGCTGGGATACGCGATGCCGGGTCTTTTTGATTTATGGCCCGCAAAACCGATGCCGTGGAACTAAAGTCAGCGCTCTGCCTCGTCCGGTAATAGAAGTTTAGCAGTGCCGGCAAAGAACAGTATTCAGCATGAGCACACTTTTCGGATTTCCGGATACCTGGGGAAGTACTGTCGTCAATTATAGACGCCGTATTCCTGAGTCCTGAAGATGGATATCTCTTCAGCAGACCCATCAGAATGACCTTCAGTGAGTGGGACGACAGATACGGTTCCCTGGAAAGTATCCATCCAAGCACATAGGCAGCCAGAACTGCTTGCCTGGGATAAGACAGACGCGAGCGCATAAGACGCCTGGCGCTGGCCCATTTGCCCCTGAGAGCCAGGACAGTGGCCCTGTCGTAGATGGACAGGTAATAATTCCTCATGGGAGGGACTGGTCGGCCATCTGAAAATCTGCATCCAGCATCGGAGAATAACGCCAGTGCTGCAGGTCTAGGGTGTCCGGGTATGAGAACGGATTGCCAGAGGACGCCATGCTCACCTGGAGTCACCGAATGACGCACCGTATATATCACTCCAGTATGATCATACCCTGTACTGGAAAACAGACTGCCGTCCCACAGGATACGGGAAGGACGTCTTCCAAGCACCGAGATACTGACCGTCCCTCCTTTAGAGCAGTATATTTTTACCATCGTATGAAGGACCTGGGGATGCATACCCCTTTGAGCGGGCACAACCATATTCCAACCAGACTGTATCCTGAAATCCGAAGGATGCCTACTGATGGCAAAAAAGGCTCGCAGCCCCGGCACATACGGTCCTCTTGCCTGCAGTACCTCCAGAGGTATTCCGGCATCTGACACGAAGTCGGGAACTCGGCCGTGGTGCCATATCCACTTAAGAGCAAGCCATGCACTCACAGGACCGGGGTACTTTCTGAGCAACTTTGCCACGACTGCCTCATCAGTGGGCCACCAGTCATATATGCGAAGGAGTCCGACTGCAGCCTCCGGAGATTCAATACGGGTATACGCGGCATAAGCCTCTCTCCAGCTGGCATTCATCTCCTTTACCAATGCCGAATCCAGCCTTACCCGCCTCCTGACAGAACGTTTTTTTTGTACCCTGGCATCCACAGATGAAGAAATTCCTGCCGAACAGGCAGCCATGTTACACAGCGCCAAAGTAACTACGGTCACTGTCAAAAGCGAGTGTCTTTTCACGAGTCCAGGAATGTAATCTGCTCGATGATTCATATCCCTGAAAATTTCAGTCTATGACTTTCTTGCAGTATCTATGCAGGTAACCATGGACGAATGCGATTCGTTCCCTGTACTCATGAAAAAAGGGAAGAATAGAGGAAAGGAAGTCTCAGATTAGGGCTGACACTGGGTAGTATCAAACTTACATTTTTCAGTGCAACTGAGAGTTCCCCCGGAATAACCCTGAGATATGCAGTCTTCACCATTCAAATCAGTAGCGTCGCACTCTTCCGTGGAATCTCTGGTTTGGTTACCGCAGGTATCCCAGTAACAACCAGATGTATCATAGCCACCACAGTCACTGTTGCAACGCAGCGTACCGCCGGCAAACGGTTTACCGTTGGAGTTGGTGAAGTCCTGGCACGTCTTGCCATCGAGTGCCGTTCCGTCACACACTTCCGTGGGATCCTTGGTTCCGTTGCCGCAGGTATCCCAGTAACAACCAGAGGTGTCAAAACCACTGCAGTCGCTGTTGCACTGCAATGTACCGCCGGCAAACCGTTTACCGTTGGAGTTGGTGAAGTCCTGACACGTCTTGCCATCGAGTGCCGTTCCGTCACATACTTCCGTAGAATCCTTGGTTCCGTTACCACAGGTGTCCCAGTAACAACCAGACGTATCAAAACCACCGCAGTCGCTGTTGCAGCGAAGCGTACCGCCTGTGAACTGAATGCCATTGGAATTGGTGAAGTCCTGACACGTCTTGCCATCGAGTGCCGTTCCATCACACACTTCCGTGGAATCCTTGGTTCCGTTACCGCAGGTATCCCAGTAACAACCAGAGGTATCATAGCCACCGCAGTCGCTGTTGCAGCGAAGCGTACCGCCCGTGAACTGAATACCGTTGGAATTGGTGAAGTCCTGGCACGTCTTGTTGGCAAGGGCAGTTCCGTCACATATTTCTGTTCCGTCTATGGAGTTGTCTCCGCAGACCTGTGTAAGGCAGGCACTGGTGTCTACAGTACAGTCAGAATTACATGACAGTGTGCCTGACACATAGTTACTGTTGTAAGAACTGCACTGATCACTGCCATTACTGTATATATTTCCGTTGGGATCACAGGCCTCCCCATTGTCTATTTGGCCATTACCGCACAGTGTACACTGGGAAGTGTCGAAGATACAGGTGGCTCCGCACTGCAAGGTTCCCACATAAGCGGTTCCTGCCACGGTAGCACATGTCTGTCCATTGAGTTGGTTGCCGTCACACAGTTCAGAACCGTCTATGCTGCCATTTCCACAGGTACCACAGCTAGACGTGTCGAAATGACATGCGGCATTTCCGGCAGAGGACGGATAACAGGCGAGTGTGCCCGAATCGAATCCCATACCAAGGGTACTGCAAGTTTTATTGTCCAAATCATTTCCGTCACACTGTTCACTGTTGTTTCTCAGGCCATCCCCACAGTAATCGCAGCCACTTATGTCGATGGACTGGCAGTCAGACGAGCAGGCCAGTTGACCAGTGGCATTGGGATCTCCGGTTACCTTTGCACACGTGTTCTGATTTTGTGGGAATACTGGCCCCGAACCAAACATGGAGCCCTTATCACAGGCCTCTCCGGAATCAAGTGAATCATTGCCACATAGATTACCAAAGCAGTGTGAATGATCAAAGTGACAGCTAGAGGTGCACGACAGGTTACCACCTCCCTGATAACCCTGAGAATAACAATCCTCACCGTCAAGATCGTTTCCATCACACTCCTCAGAGCCATCTTTTATGTTATTTCCACAGGTACCGCAGCCAGATGTGTCGAAATGACACGCATCACTTCCGGCATTGGACGGATAGCAGGCCAGTGTACCCGAATCGAACCCCATACCAAGGGTGATGCAACTCTTATTGTCCAAATCATTTCCGTCACACTGTTCTGATCCGTCTTTCGTGTTATTTCCACAGGTACCACAGCCCGACGTATTGAAATGACATGCATCATTACCAGCAGTGGACGGATAACAGGCAAGCGTACCTGAATCGAACCCCATGGTGATGCAGGTCTGGCCCTGAAGCATGTTACTGTCACACTGCTCTTGATTTTGTATCATGCCATCTCCGCAGTAACCGACACAGGCAGAGTCATCCAGATGGCACTGACTGTTACACTTGAGTGTACCGCCGTAAAATCCTCTGTCTGTACAGTGCAGTTCTCCCAGGTCATTACCGTCACATTCCTCTCCGGTATCCTTGACACCATCACCGCAACTTGGAAGCCGGCAGTTGGTACGGCAGGCATCGGCCTGTGTATCGGAGTTGGATAAGCCAGTATCACATTCTTCATTGTTGGATGGATCTCTTACACCATCACCGCAGCTCGGACGCTTACAATTGATACGGCAGTGATCCGGCAAGGTGTTGGAATTGTTCGTAGCATCATCGCACTCCTCTGAATATCGAGTTGCATCATCCACCACTCCATCACCACAGACCGGAAGTGAGCAGTCTGTTCTGCAGTGGTTGGGCTGTGTATCGGAGTTGCTAGATCCCTCGTCACACTCCTCCGCCATTGGGGTTGAATCTCTTACACCATCACCGCACCACGGATTCAGACAGTTGGTACGGCAGTGATCCGGCAAGGTGTCGGAGTTGTTGGCCCCCTCGTCGCATTCCTCTATTCCAGATGCATCCAGTACTCCGTCACCACAGGTTGGAGAGTGGCAATCAGGACATCTGGGATCGCTGGGATTACCGTAATCGCATGCCTCGCCATATCTGTTGTCCGTTACACCATCACCACATACTGGGGTCGCACAATTCGTACGGCAGGCATTGGGCAGCGTGTCGGAGTTATTGGCCCCCTCGTCGCACAGCTCGCCTGTGTCCACGACACCATCACCACAGTAATGGCGACGGCAGTTCTTGCGGCAGGCATCGGCCTGGGTGTCGGAGTTGTTGGCCCCCTCGTCACACTCTTCTCCGCTATCCACAACATTGTCACCACAGGAAGGATTCTTGCAGTTGGTGCGGCAGGCATCGGCCTGTGTATCGGAGTTGTTGGCTCCCTCATCGCATTCCTCGCCTGCATCCACGACACCGTCTCCGCAGTAGGACCGTTTACAGTCTGTACGGCAAGCATCAGCCTGGGTGTCGGAGTTGTTGGCTCCCTCATCGCATTCCTCGCCTGCATCCACGACACCGTCTCCGCAGTAAGGACG
>JALWFW010000338.1 GCA_027013865.1 Polyangiaceae bacterium
ACATCACACCACACATACCATCTGTGCTCTTAACCCCCCAACTCCTTCCTATTGCTATCTAACCAGTTGAAATAAAAGCACTTTTACTGCTTGCGCTGCCCTGGCCCGTCACCAGATTGCCTGGTATTACCAGTCTGTTATGCCATTTCCATACCGATCTTTTACTGCTTAATCCCTCACGTGTCCGTGTTACTTGCCTCTAGTTGGCAGCAGCTCATCACAACTTTTGTCATCTCTTCTGTGATGTGTATCCGAATTTGTGTAACCAAGTGAAATTAAAAATCTTTTGACTGTTGTTCTCATGGTGTCTTCGTTTGGAATCAGCAAAACCGGGTGATCCGTTATACTGATCCTGTTTCAGGAAGTCCGGACTGTCAGAACTTGTATCCTGCAGTAATCCCGTGAAATACTGGTGTGAAATATGGGCGGCCCCTTACATTTTTTCCGGAATGTATTTGTTGTGTGCAGGGTGTTCAGTCGCGGTCTTTCTCCAGGTATCTGAATATGGTGCGGGGATCCACGCCTAGATCCCGGGCGGTCTTCGTACGGTTTCCCCCGTTCATCTGGAGGACTTTGTTTATGTACTGTCGGGTGAAGTCTTCCCTGGCCTCTGACAGCGGCTTTATGGCAGCCTGTGCATCGGAGGGTAGGTCTATGTCTGAACGGGTGATATAGGATGTCTCTGCAAGCACCACGGCCCTTTTTATGCGGTTCTCGAGCTCGCGTATGTTGCCTGGCCAGGGATAGTGCCTGATGGCGTTCAGAGCGTCTTTGTCGAATCCACGAACCTGGGATCCGAATTCCGTCTGGAATTTCTTCAGGAAGTATTTGGCGAGCAGAACGACGTCTTCGTCTCGTTCCCGAAGTGGTGGCAGGTGGATGTTGACCACGTTGAGCCTGTAATAGAGATCCTCACGGAATGAGCCTTCCCGCACCATGTCTTCGAGGTTTCGGTTGGTGGCGGCGATTATTCGTATGTCAACGTGTTCAGGCATCGTGCCGCCTACTTTTATGACTTCACGCTCCTGAATGGCCCTGAGGATCTTGACCTGGAGCTGCAGCGGCATATCTCCGATCTCGTCCAAAAACAGCGTGCCTCCGTGGGCCTGCTGAAATTTTCCGGGGACTGTGGACACTGCACCTGTGAATGAACCTTTCTCGTGACCGAAAAATTCGCTCTCCAGGAGGTTTTCGGGAATGGCACCGGCGTTTATGACCACGAATGGACCGTCGGCCCTGGTGGAACGGCGGTGAATCTCCCTGGCAATGAGCTCCTTGCCTGTGCCTGTCTCCCCGGTGATGAGTACGGATACATCCGTGGGGGCTATTTTTTGAACAGTACGGTAGACCTCCTGCATGGAATCGCAGGAGCCTACCAAATCGCCAAATTTCAGGGATTCCAGCTCCTCTGCCAGTTTCTTTCTGCCCACCTTGAGCTCGTCCATGAGCAGGGCATTTCTGATGACCAGGGAGGCGATGGAGGCAAATACCTTTATGAGCTCGAAGGATTCCTGCAGGAACAGGGCATCTAGGCGCGAATTGCCGACATAGATGAGCCCCAGTAGTGTCCCGCGGTCCAGTAGGGGAACACACATCACTGAGGAGAGTTTGAGATCCATGACGGACTTGGCCATGGAGAATTCCGGGTTGGACAGGGCATCGAACACCAGAAGTGCCTGTCGGGTATTGAGAACTTTGGACACGATGGAGTCGGATACCTCGTACATGGCCTGGCTGATGTCTTCACGGTTCAGGTTGCGTGCCACCACGATGGAGGTGTCTTCTTCATGGGCCAGGATCAAAAAGCCTTTTTCTGCGCCCGTTATCTCGATGACGCCGTCCATTATGGCCTCGAGGACACGGGAGAGGTCAGACTCGCGTAAAATTGCCTCTGAAACCTCTACCAGTTTGCGGTAGTCAGGGCCTCGTCCACGTTTTTTTTCCTTTTCTTCCTCGGGAATGTCCTTTTCGAGGAAGAAAAGTGTCACCTCACCGATGCGGATGCGATCACCGTACTTGAGTTTGTGGCGTTGTTTACGGCGGCCGTTGACGTGCATCTCGTTACCGGAGTCCGTGGTCTGAATCACCAGATCTTCGCCTTTTTTGAGAATGTGGGCATGGACCTCGTCTACCATGGGATCGGGGATGACGATGTCATTGGCTTTGTCACTTCCGATGGTGGTGAGAGGCTTGAATATTCTGTAAACCTTTGTCCTGTCCCCGGACTGTATCTTTACCACTGCCATGTCATGGACCCCATAATACCGCCATTGGCGGGGGATATCGCTATTTTGGGAACGATTTTCTTCTTTACACTTTTCGAAGTGGGTGTGTAGTTCCACAGGGCATCGGCTGCACTCAGTGCCCAAAGTCCCCAGAAAACAACTCCTGAACCCACCTGAACGTACTGGATAGTACGGGCCAGGGAGACCTCGTCATGGGGAACGAGCCCGTCAGGATAGCGGTACTGTAGGTAGTACCAGGAACCCAGGCTGACTCCCGCTGCAAGAAGCTGGGTCATGGCCAGCACCCAGCCTTTCGATGATTGACCGTTCTGAAACTGTCCGACTCCAAAGGGGAAAAAATTGAATATGAAAATATGCTCCCTGATAGTGACCGTCTCGTGCATGACAGGGGCTTCTTTCATGAGCCTGCGCATCTGTTCACGCCTGCGGCGTTCTTCCTCCATGCGCCTGCGGCGTTCTTCCTCCTGACGGCGCCGGCGTATCTCCTCGAGACGCGACGAGAGATCCCTGCGTACCTTTTCAAAGAAGGATATTAGGCCAGGGGGTACCACCAGGGGATCGAGCTGGAATTCGGGATTGAGGTTTAAGATGGCGGTGAATTCCTGAGCAGCCTCGACCCGGCGGCCCAGAAACCAGTAGGCAGTACCCAAAAGCCGGTGAGCCTCGATTTCTTGGGTGCGTGTGGCCATCTGACTAGTGGGGTAAAGCATGGGGTAAAGCAGATCCACCACTTTTTGATGGTTCCCCTGCAGGGCTTCGGCAGATGCTTGCTTGAGGACATCCCCGGGAGAGATTCGGGCTAGTTCCGTGATGAGGAATAACAGCAGTAGTGGCCACATGCGGTCCTATATTGCCACATCGGAAAGATGCGTTCCAGAAGGAATCAGGGCGGTCTGATTCTATTTCTGGGTGGTTGGGTCATAGGATGATACGGTATGTCCTATTGTACTCCCTAAAACGGGATACCGCACATCACCGTAGGCCCATCGATATATATCGCCTTTACGAGTGTTGGGCCTTGTCAATGGTTGAATACACCACCAACCGCCCCCTCCAAATGCCTAGTTTATGACGTGATATGTCTATGTCTCCATAAGGAATCAGCATGACAAGTCCTCCACAGGACACATCAGCACCCATTTCCCTACGCGATCACGCAAGCGGAAAGTTTGAGATGGGGCCGAGCCGCCGCCACCACCGGCAGCCACCGAACTAGCGTTAGTGGCTTTCAAGTCTCCACGAGCGTCCTGGGTGAAAAAAGGCGCATGCCGTGCTCTCACGGTGAGTGTGTCGTCCCCGAAACATAACGGTTGAGAACGATATAGATATGAGGGGTGTCAGATATATGAAATGTTCTTTTGGTTGTTAATGCGGTTTTCACTGAGTGTAAGAGTGATAATATGCGTCATGACTTACTTGGTACTTCTGGTAGTTGCCGTAACGTCTGGTGAGCCATCAAAGGAAATCCGGTATATCGAAGCCTACGAGACGGGGCAGGTTAGAGGTCATGACACTTTCTCCCGCTGGCTCAGGGCTATGATCCTGCTCGAACGCGGTGAGGCCCGTGCTGCAGTAAAGATGGCTGGCAGTGCGCGCAGGGCGGGTGTATGTCTCCGTGAGGTGAAAGGTGAGGCTCTCGTGCTCTTAGGGCACAGCCAGAAGGGAGAAGGCCTTCTGGATAGGGTGCTGGACGACTACTCCCTTGGTCGTGCCGGCAAGGACCAGTGGGAACTCATATGTATCCTTCGGGCTGCTCTCATGCGCGGCAGGTGGCGGTGGGCAGCCGAAGCGTACAGAGATCTTTCGGGGGATGATTCTGTGCCCGCCCTGGTGGAATCCGGCCGCTATCTCCTCAGGAAAGGCGATCCCAATGGCGCCATGAAGTTTTTCGAGACGGTTCTATCCAAACGTCCGCTCTTCCCTCCTGCTGCCTGCGGCAAGGCCACGATCATGGTGAGAGCCATGGGCTCTTCCCTACCCAAGGCTGTCAGGCTTTTGGACAGGGGGCAAAAGAAGTATCCTTGGTACCCTGGATGGTATGCAGCCCGCGTTTCCCTGGCTCTGGTAGATGAGCCTGGACAGTTCGATCGCGCCATGGCCGCCTTGTCCGGTGTGGCTCCGCGGCATCCTCATATATATGTGTATAACGCCGCATGGGCCTATATACACGGAAAGTCTAAGGAGGCCGCCATATATCTAGAAAAGCAGCGCAAAGTCTGTCCGGGGTGCCGAGACACCTTCCTTGTCCTGTCACATCTTGCGGAGCTTCATCACCGTTATGGCCTAGCCGCCCGACTGGCACGGAAAGGTATGCAAAAATTTCCCAATGATACCAGATACTTATATGAATACGGGCGTATGTTGCTGTTTCGGGGAGATGTGGGCCAGGCAGGCTATTATTTGGCAGAGACCGTGAAGATAGATCCTTACCATGCCGGCGCCGTCAACATTTATAACCTCCTGCAGAAAATCAGATCAGACTATACGGTAGAGAAGAGCGGACCTTTCGAGGTATATGTGCCACGTTCCCGCAGGGTGTTCGCCCGCACGCTGCTCATTCCCGTGCTCAGGCGTGCCTATGAAAGATACAGTAGTCTGTATGGTGTCTCTCCATCCCCTGTGCGTGTCTTTGCTTTTGCAGACGTGCCCCAGTTCTCGGTTGCCCTGTCTGGAGAGCCAATGGAATGGACTGGGGTCAGGGGGGTGTGTTTCGGTAACGTGATTTTCACCACTGTTCCATACCGCGGCATGGGCAACTGGGCAATGATAGTCACCCACGAGCTCGCCCATACCTTCCAGATAGCCATTACAGAAGGTGACATGCCGCGCTGGTTCGCCGAGGGGCTCGCAGAGTACGAGACTCTGGCGCAGTCGTACTACTGGCACCGTCCACAGGTGAGAGACGCAGCAGCCCTGTGGGATGACGGCCTCATCCCTCCTGTGACGAGACTGGATCAGGCCTTCTCCAGGGCCCGTTCAGGGGCATGGATGGTGGGTGCTTACAAATACTCCACCTTGGTGGTGAGATACATTCATCTTCGCTGGGGATATCGTGGTCTCGTGGGTCTGCTCCGGGCCTTCGGGCGTCACATGGATACTGCCGGGGCAATGAAGAGCGTGCTTGGAGTCAAGCCTGAGCAGTTTGAACGTGGGCTTGCTCGTTATGTGCGAGCGCTCTGGGGCCCGTACCTGCGTCAACTTCTTTTCGAGAGACTTGCGCTGTGGACCCGTGACGACCTGGATACGCTAGTAAAGAGGGGGCGCACCGGTGAAGCTGCGGCCCTGGCAGCAGCCGCAGGACTGAAAGATAAGGCGAAACGACTTCTAGCCCGCACGGCTGCACGTGATCCCTGGGGGCTAGTGGCACGTTCTTATCTACTGAGAGACCGACGCAGTATAGCCCTTTTGAAGCAGGCGAACGATATCAGGCCCGATGCCATGCTGTCTTTGAAGCTGGCGGCGTATTCGGAGGGGCTTTCCCAAAAAGTCATGTATCTCAGACAGGCAGTGAGACTGGATCCGCATATGGGGGCTGCGGTATGGAGACTCATGCATCTGGTGAACCAGCGTGAGGAGATCAGACGTCTGGGATATCATCTCCTCGATGGTGGGATGGACGCATCTGTGGCGGAAAAGGTGCTGGATGTCGCTAGAGAACGTGGCATTGCCACACTTGAGATTACGGCCTTGTATCTCGCGCTTCAGAGTACCCCGGGACAGTATGCGGCCCGCGCCTCTGACGTTGCTGTTGCCCTGGCCCGCGCAGGAGCGTGTCCGGAGGCACTCTCTTTGTTTGGATATTCCGATGCTTCGGGATTTCCGGATCCTGCCGGGAAGAGAAGGCTGTGGAAAGCGGTTTGTCTTATTCGGACGGGGGATGTGAGCAACGGGTGCCGTAGTCTGGAGCAGGTGCTTAGGTCACTTCCGGGACTGATCCAGGCACGCAGCCTGTATGAATCCCACTGCAGACAAAAGTAGAAGGTTCCCCTTGCAATTGACTGTCCTGTGTTTATAAATTCAGTCTCAGTTTGTGGAGCCTATGGGAATGATGGTCTTAAATCCCTGAAGCTCTAAGAAAATATTGATTCGTTTCCAGCCAGACGGGTCATTTTCGCCATAAGAGGTGTTCTGATGGAGCGTATACGCCGTATTCTGATTACTGTTGCCCCAGTGGCCATCCTTATGATGGGATCGGCTGTTTTTTCTGGATGTTCCAAGAAGAAACCGGCATGCCCACTTGGCCAGAAAAAGGTGGGTGGAGTATGTAAATGCCGTAACGATGCCCAGTGCCCTTCCGGAAAAGTGTGTAGGTCCGGTTCCTGCGTTCCCAAACCCAAAACATGTCCCGAGGTTCCGTGCACAGACGGTAAGGTGTGCAGCAGCGGTCAGTGTGTTGCATGTACTTCGGATTC